>JAEYXC010000397.1 GCA_023428655.1 Bacillota bacterium
CGTGGTATGATGATATCCGCATATTTCTTATAAGGCTCCACAAATAGCTCATGCATTGGCTTTACCGTATTGGTGTACTGGCTGATCACCGATTCTAAGCTTCTGCCACGCTCATTAACATCCCTTATAATTCGTCTGATCAAACGCTCATCCGCATCCGTATCAACAAAGATCTTAATATCCATCAGGTCTCTCAACTCAGCATTCTCATAAATCATGAAGCCTTCCACGATGATTACCTTAGCCGGATTCACACGAACGGTCTCATCCAGACGATTATGTACCACATAAGAGTAAACCGGACGGTCGATCATCTTGTATTGTTTCAATAATTTAATATCATTGATAAAGCGCTGGGTATCGAAGGCATTGGGGTGATCATAATTTAGCTTAACTCTCTCCTCCAAGGGCAACTCATTATGGGGAAGATAATAAAAATCATGACTTAATAGCTCCACGCTATCCTTGAAGGCTTCCTTTATACGATTTGCAACTGTCGTTTTACCGGAAGCTGAGCCTCCTGAAACACCGATTACAACAACATTTTTCATTCATCTGCCCGGAAGCACCGATCCCTCTTGATATGTGCTCCTATCCTTTCCGAAATAATCATTCTATGATATATTCTTTGCAAGATCTTCGAACCTTATTACAAACCCATAAATATCGAGATGTTCTTTGGTCCTCCAACCATTCTTTTTTCCTCTAATAATATCATAGAACAGCATATTTTGTCTAATAGGATTTCTTATAAATCAAGGTTTTTTTCCTTGTTTAGCGCAATAAAAATTCATACAGTCTATAAGGCAGGCAATTACACCGAAAAAGAGGTAGGCAATGCTTCCCAATCAGAATGGGAAGCATTGCCCTCTACTAGTATTATCCGATTAATCTCCATCTACAAAATATTTCTCCCAAATCTTATCCGCGGTTCGAGCCGCCAAAGCCTGAGTAGTAAGCGTTGGATTAGGTCCGCCGATCCCATTATAAAGTACACTGTTATCCGCAATATATAATTGCTTCACCTGGTAAGCCTCACAATTGGGATCCACCACAAAGCCCATTCTCATAGTGCTCATGATATGAATGAACATCTCATGGGACCAATTGGCCCTTATGATGGTTTTAGCTCCTGCTGCCCGAAGCAGCTGTGCGGCATAGGTTGCCATCTGATCACGCTTCATGATATCTGACTCACTGGGTTGATAACGGATGAACGGTATGTATCCATACTCATCCCTTTGATTTGGATCTAGAGTAACCTCATTCTTTTGATTGACTTCGTCATCGGTAAACAATAGGAGGCACAAGGTTCTCTGATACTGTCTCATGAAATCCTTAAGCTGCTCCCCGCTCACAAGTCCCTCCAGGTCCCAAGGTGTATTAGAGCTTGGTTCTCTAAGAGCATTGTAACCCTTTACGCTGGTACCATAGGCTAGGGTTGCAAAGATACCCGGACTCATTCCCATCGTTATCATCGTACCAACCTCCGGAACATCCAGTCTTGCTGCAGAATTCTGCCCCACAAAGGGTTTAATATCCGTTACACCTAAGATATTCATTAATACCTCTTCCTCAAAGATTCCGGTGACTGTATCAAAATAATGGGAGGTTAGTCCCTTTCCAACCCAAGGATTTTGGGGTAATTCAGAATTTAGCCATAGGCGGGGTGTCTCGATCGCTCCTGCTGCCATGACGATTATCTTGGCATACAGGGTTGTGGTCTCACCGCTCCAGGTGTCCTTATAAATGACTCCTGTTGCCTGCAGCTCCTCCCCTTCACCATTCGTCAGTACCTTTATCACGAATGCATTGGGCCTAACCTCCGTATTACCGGTGGCTAATGCTCTAGGAATATAGCTGACTAAGGTGGACCTCTTTGCTACTGCTTCAACCGTAGGCCCAACATTACAACCATTGACACAATGCCCCCGAAGGGTACAACCCACTGACTGGTTATTTCTAAAGTCAAAATCCGGGTTGTTGATGGAGGGATTTACAGATAGAATTGCGTTAATTCCTTGTCTATAACAGGGCTGTGTTACATCCGGCGAATTATTCAATTGCCAACCCGCTCGCTTCGCCCCATAATAGAACAGCTCCTCCTTCGCAGTAATAGGCGCCGGGTGTACCGGAAGCCCTGCTTCCAACCGTTCATAATAGGGGACAAGCTCCTCATAGCTGATTGGCCACACTTGGTTCATCGACTGTGGTATTGCTCTCGGTGAGTTAGCAAAGTAATGAAGTGTCGTGCCACCCACACCACTATTCTGCCAGGTAAAACCGCCCCTTCTCTTCCATGGCGGAAGATTACGATTAGCAGGACCCCAACGTAGTTTTCCTGTTATAAAATCATTCATATCCTCCTCTAAATCAGTAAAAGCTTGCTTTAGAAGCTCTATGCTCAGATCCTCATAGCTTGTGCTACTCTCGGCCCCGGGTTCTTCATTCGGTTTTGGCCATTTCGAGTTGCCATACCATGGGCCTGCTTCCAGAAGGATAACCTTTGCCCCCTTCTCAGCAAGCTCCTTCGCCACAACGGCACCGCCACCTCCGGCACCGATTACAATTACATCCGCATCATAGCTCGTATTCATTGAAACCTCCTTTATTCTCCATTAAAACAATGTTTCCTCCAAAGTGACCGCTCTGAGAGCACGGTATCCCTGGGAAGGACCCGGATATCCGATTTGCAGCCAGCTCATTGGCCTGAATTCCATAATCCGCTCCTGGGGAGGCCTAAGTCTTGTTGTCCCATACCCAAACCATTCCGAATAATACCCCATAAGAGTATAGGTATCCAGCATTGAAATCGCAGTCATCCATAGTCCCGGGTCTACTTCGGATAGGATTGCCAAGATGGTCGGATCCTGAGCTTCTTCTCTAAGTAATCCCAAGACACTAAGTCGCTCAATCGGAGACAGCATTGCAAAGCTCACCGATCCATAATATCCCTGATCCCTTCTCCAAAGTGTTGCCGCAGCATTCAGAATATCTGCCGTTGCTATTGCCATAGGTTCTGGGTAACGATCCAATTCATAGATCAAAAATTGTTCCACCTGCTGATCCAACGCTCCATAATACTGTATACGGCCATATTCCTGTGCCAGCATTGGGGTCCTCGGAATAATGGCATCTACCAATGCTTGAAATGTATTCTGTACCGATATGCCAAGCATGTAATTTACCTCCTCTTATCCTTCTCTTCCTAATATAGATATGTCCTTCTTCTGCGATATATCATTCCTACACGAAAAGTTTCGATCATACCCACAAAATAAGCCCCACCAAAATCAGTAACACTGACTCGGATGGGGCTATCATTAATATCATAATTATATCAATTTTCTTTTCACAAAGGGTGCTCTCATAAAACGAACAAAGGATTTCCCATTGGTCAACCAGACAATATGAGCATTGTTCTTCCTGTTCGCTAAGATTCTAGGTATAAAAAAGGCAGCTACTGTCTCTGGTCGATCTCCCAGATTATTAAAGATGAATTGAAAGCTTTTATTCTCCAGAACCGGAGAAGTCTCTCCCTCCGGTGTCTTAGTCATAAATTCCGTAAGTACCATTCCGGGAGATAATAAGCCCGCCATCACCGGAGTACCTCGTAGCTCCTTGGCTAACCCTTTGGTAAAATAGGTTAAGGCTCTTTTTGTGGTTCCATATAATATGGTCTTAACCTGTATCATATCATTGGAGCCCAGGCCCTCCATATTCCAGATCTGACCGTGGCCCTGGAGCAGCATCTGCCTTGCTGCAACCTGGCATCCGAAAATGACTCCCTTTATATTGGTGTCAACGACTGCATCCACGTAAGAGGTCTCCGTATTGTAACAGAATTCATGGGGAACATTCTGTCCGGCATTATTCACCCAGATATCAATGCTACCCCATTGCCTTGCGGCGGATGCCCATAAGTCTTCTATCTCATTGATCTTTCTGACGTTACAGGATACATATTGATAGCTTGCCTCATAGGGCTTAAGCTCCTTCATCAATTCCTCCGATGGGTTTGTTGCTCTTCCGGTTATGGTAACCTTACACCCACTTTTAAGGAACTCCTTAGCCATAGAATACCCGATTCCTCTGGTACTTCCGGTTATTACTACACTCTTCATCTCTTTCTCCATCCTCTCTTTCACTGCTTTGTATCCTTTTCGATTACTTCATAAACGAGTATATTAGGTTATCACAGTGGCCTTTCGATGCATTACACCCATTTCCCTATATTTTACTATTTTATTTCACATATATCAAATAAAATAATTTCAAAATGCCTATTGACTCTTCCCTTACGTAACCTAATACAATGCAACCATAACACCATGAACCGTTCATATGGACCAAGCATGGGAAACATAGATTGCCTATTGGCAGAATGGAGGATTTTATGATGAAAACCTATTTAATTACCGGAGGCGCCGGATTTATCGGTTCCAATTTTATTCATTATCTCATGCAGAAAAACCGGAGGAATACCTTCCGAATTATTAATCTTGATGTTCTAGCTTATTGCGGTAACAGGGACAATGTAAGCTGCTATGAGGAGTATGATAATTACCGTTTCCTACAGGGTGATGTATGTGATACAAAGCTGGTCTATTCCCTTTTTGAAGCAGAGCGTATTGATTATGTCATACATTTTGCAGCACAGACCCATGTGGATAGGAGTATCACCCAGGCGACTGAGTTTGCCCAAACCAATGTCCTCGGTACCCTGAATCTATTAAATGCTGCCAATCACTTCTGGCAGGGTGATGACCGGAAAACAAAGCGATTCCTTTATGTCTCCACCGACGAGGTATATGGTGATCTGCCGGGTGTAGAGTGCTTTACCGAAGAATACCCGCCAAACCCAAGGAATCCTTATGCTGCCAGCAAGGCTGGTGCCGAGATGATGGTGAAGGCATTCTATGAAACCCATCAGCTTCCCGTCCTCATCACTCGTTGCTCGAATAATTATGGCCCTTACCAGTATCCGGAAAAGCTTCTACCACTTTGCATTGACTACTGCCTACGTGGTAAGGAGCTTCCCATATACGGGGATGGCAATAATGTAAGGGATTGGCTCTATGTCGAGGACCATTGCAGTGCCATCGATATCGTATTACAAAAGGGTGAGCTTGGTGAGGTCTATAATATTGGAGGTAATCATGAACTGACGAACCTTGAGCTTGTAGCAATACTAGGGGATATCCTGGCGAAGGAATATGGGCAGCCGGTATCTCCAATCCGTTTTGTCGCAGATCGCAAGGGTCATGACAGCAGGTATGCCATCAATAGTGAAAAGCTTCAAAAGGAGCTTGGCTGGCGACCAATAACCGATTTTTCTCAGGGAATCCGAAAAACCATCCGTTGGTATTTGGAGAACCGCGCTTTTCTAGAGCACTCACGCCCTGAATGAGATAGAAAAATTACCCCAAACATCCGGTTAGCTATGTTATAATCAGGATTATAGCTGATGCAAAGCAATATGAAATGAGGAATAATATCACAAGGACTATTCCTTACTCTACCATTTACCAGGAGGATGATACAGTGATGCAGGATAAAAATATATACTCGACGGGAGAGTTCGCAAAACGGGCGAATGTATCCGTACGAACTATTCGATATTATGATGACATCGGCTTATTAAAGCCCTCACAGGTCAATGTCTCCGGATATCGATATTATACCGATCCGGACTTTATGAAGCTTCAGCAAATTATTGTACTCAAAAGGCTTGGTTTCTCCCTGGAGGATATCACTGAGATTTTCACCCAGGATAAGGATCCCAATTACATCAGCCAATCATTTCAGCTTCAGCTTACCCTGATTCAAAATAAGATTGCTGAGCTTCGCCGAATGGAACAGGTAATTATGGAAACCAAAGCTTCTATAACGGATACCGCTACACCGGACTGGAGTAAGCTAATCAGTATGATTCACCTTCTTAATATGGAAGAGACCTTAGCAGACCAATATAAAAACTCTGTTAATGTGGAGGCCCGTATCAACCTGCATTCGAAATATTCTCATAACGCTCAGGGATGGTTTCCTTGGGTCTATGATCAGTTGCCCATAAGAGAGAATATGAGCATTCTCGAGGTGGGCTGTGGCAATGGACAGCTGTGGAAGGATAATCTCAGCCGCCTTCCTAAGAAGGTGCATATCCTTCTGTCCGATATCTCCCCGGGTATGCTTAAGAGTGCCGAGGAGCAACTACCTTGCCAGCGTGAGACTTTTGAGTTTGAACGGATTGATTTCCATCATATTCCCTATGACGATCAATCCTTCGATCTTGTAATTGCTAATCATGTTCTCTTTTATGCGAAGGATCGGGAGCGTGCACTGTGCGAGATCTCCCGTGTCCTAAAAAAGGGTGGTTATTTATGCTGCAGTACCTATGGAAAACAACATATGAAGGAAATCGAGCAGCTTGTGAAGGAGTACGATGAACACATTGCACTATCCGAGGTAAAGCTTTTTGATATCTTTGGACTTGACTATGGACTGTCGGAATTGTCCCGTTATTTCTCTCGGGTTGAACAGCTTAATTATGAGGATTCTCTTCTTGTTACGGACCCAGAGCCACTTGCTGAATATATCTACTCCTGCCATGGTAACCAGCGGCAGCTGTTAAAGGGCCGTCAAGAGGATTTTGAGCGTTTTCTGAGACAGAAGCTGGGTAGGAAGGGACTCTCAATTACCAAGGCTGCGGGAGCCTTCCTTTGTAAAAAGGAGTAAATAGTATTATGAATACTTTAAAATAATCTGTTAAATTTACAACTAACTATAAAGATACTCTTGCTTTGTCTGATTTTAAGTGATATACTGTCAACGTATACAAAGACAAATGTCTTTGGTGTGAAGACGAAGAGAGGAGTTCAAATTATGAAACGTAAGGTGATAACATTAGTACTCAGCCTCTGCTTAGTAGCAGGTCTATTCAGTGCATGCGGCACAAAATCAGGTGATGGCGACAAAGTCATTAAAATCGGCGTGTTCGAACCGTTAACAGGAGAGAACGGAGGAGGCGGTTTCCAGGAAGTTCTTGGTATGCGCTACGCGAACAAAATGTATCCCACCGTTGATATTAATGGCGTTA
>JAEYXC010000109.1 GCA_023428655.1 Bacillota bacterium
TTATAATCTATTGGTAAGCATTTCATTTTATACTAACTATTGTCATCATATATAGAGTTTACTGCATTGCAGTCCGAGAGAAGAGGAGATTTTGTTATGGCGCAGAATAAGAACTTACCCAAGAGAAATGAAGTTGATGTAAAATATACCTGGGCGATTGAAGATCTATACCTAAGCGATGAGCTGTGGCAGAAGGAATACGATAAATTGAAGGAGATGTTGCCAAAGGCTGCTCAGTTCCAAGGAAGACTTGGTAAGTCTGCTGAGATTTTATTGGCTTTCTTACAGCTTCAGGATGAGACCTTACAGCTGATGGAAAGGGTATATGTCTATGCAAATCAGAAATACCATGAGGATACTGCCAATGCGACTTATCAGGATCTGTCCAATAAAGCCAATGCGCTATCTATTTTGGTGAACAGTACCTTAGCCTTTGCCACTCCGGAAATATTAACGATTCCGGAGGAGACCATTGCTTCGTTTAAGCATGAGGCAAATGAGCTTCTACAATATGATTTCTATTTAAAGGATATCTTAAGATTGAAGCCCCATATCCTATCCGGCGAACTGGAGGGCTTTCTGGCGGATGCCGGTGAGCTTGCAGATGCACCGGGTAACGTCTTCCAGATGTTTAATAATGCGGACATTAAGTTTCCGGAGATTACGGATGAGAATGGTGAGAAGGTTCGTATTACCCATGGAAGGTATGGGCAGCTGCTTGAGAGTACTGACCGCAGGGTTAGAAAAGAAGCCTTCGAGGGAGTTTATGCAACCTATAACAGCTATCGTAACACACTGGCAGCAGCCTTTAGTGCGAACGTAAAGCAGGAGGTGTTCTTTGCCAAGGCAAGAAGGTATCAATCCACTATGGAGAGGACTCTGGATGCAGGGAATATTCCGGTGGAGGTCTATAGGAATCTTATTGCCGCCGTTCATGAGAATACCAATTTGATGCATCGTTATGTGTCTTTACGAAAGAAGCTGTTAGGTGTCACAGAGCTTCATATGTATGATTTATATGCACCGTTGATTGCGGATGTTAAGATGGAGATTCCTTATGAGGAAGCGAAGAAGCTAGTGGCAAAGGGTCTGGAGCCCTTAGGAGAAGAATATCAGAGAATTCTCATGGAAGGCTTTAACCATCGTTGGATTGATGTGTACGAGAATGAAAATAAGAGAAGTGGGGCTTACTCCTGGGGAGCTTATGGAACCCACCCTTATGTTCTCCTCAATTATAATAACACCTTAAATAATGTATTTACACTGGCACATGAGATGGGGCATGCCATCCACAGCTACTATTCCGATCGAGAACAGCCCTACATCTATGCAGGCTATAAGATTTTTGTCGCTGAGGTTGCTTCTACCTGTAACGAAGCACTGCTGATTGATTATATGCTGAAAAATACTACGGATAAGAAGGAGAAGGCTTATCTGATTAATCACTTCCTTGAGAAGTTTAAGGGTACTCTTTATCGTCAGACCATGTTTGCAGAGTTTGAGATGATAACCCATAAGCTGGTGGAAGAGGGAGAAAGCTTGACTGCAGAAGCACTCTGTAAGATTTATCACGAGCTGAATCAGAAATATTACGGTAATGACATCGTCATTGATCCGGAGATTGATATGGAATGGTCCCGAATTCCTCATTTCTACAATGCATTTTATGTATATCAATATGCTACGGGTTATTCGGCTGCAATCGCATTATCCAGAAGAATTCTGAATGAAGGTCCGGAGGCCGTAGGGGATTATATCCGTTTCTTAAGCGGTGGAAGCTCCAACTATCCCATTGAGCTATTGAAGGGTGCTGGAGTCGATATGAGCACGAAGGAACCGGTCAATCAGGCTCTGAAGCTCTTTGAGGAGCTGCTGGATCAGATGGATGAATTGTTGCATTAAGAAAGAGTGATAGACGGCCAGAGCTACATCAAAATGAAAGGGCAGTTGCAAAACGTATGGTATAAAAGTAGGAAAGGACAACAGCAATCCCTCACGCGAACCAGATAATCTTGCCATACGGAAAGAGATTATCTGGATGGGATGCATGTTGTCCTTTCATTATCTTGAACTTGCGTTTTGCAACAGCCCCTAATTTATACAATACAGATGCCGTGCTTATATTCATTTTGTAATTGGGTACCGAACTTCTGATAGATTGCTTGATTATAGATGTCCGCTGCAAAGATATCCTGGGATAACATTTGCATACCTAGCTCATCCAACTGCTCCGCTGCCTTTGATACCCTTGTAATCATGGGAATTCTTCCTTGCTTCTCAATGAGACGAAGTAAAGCTGTGGATTCCTTTTGAAGACCTAGTATTCTGGCATAGGGGGTATAGCCCATCCTCATATATTGTTCCATGGCATCCGATTGAATGTTGAGGAGAATATGAATTAGAGCACGATTAATTCTGGTTAATGTCATATTCCGGGTCTTGATGTTCTTGGCTAAAGTAGTGATATTCACGTTGAAATCCTTGATATTTTTCAGGCGCTCAGCTAAATCAGGAGTGATATCTAAATATTTCGCCAGTGTTTTGCTGTCCTCCTGAAGAAGCTTATATTTAAGAATAGCAGCAAAATCCTCTTCGGTAATCGGATAGGTGGTTAGATAATGATCCTTTAAATACTGAGCCACATTCTCCGGTACACTCTGAGAGGCTTTTGCAATCGAAGCATCGGACAGCTCCTGATGAAGGACATTTCTTATTGCAGTTGCAGAGCTGATAATCGTTGAAGCATTGCCGGACGTTGGTTCGACAATGGATAATTCCTTCTCATGATAATGTGCGGATATTCTCTGTATGGTGAGTGGTTCCATGGAAGCGGATAGCTTTATAATAGCCTTACAGTATTCAATGCCAAGAATATTATTCGGCTCCGTGAGGATATGGGCCAAGCGTGATCCGTCCGATCGGCCATAAACATCCACGGATTGCTCTACCGCACGTCGTCTGGCTGCAGGATAGGTGAGTCCTTCCTTCATATGCTTCTGGATTTGCTGTTCAAAGGCTTCGGGTGCATTTTGCAGGAAGCAGGCAGCTGATTTTAACAATGAGATGTCACCGCACTCACTACCAAAGCAAAGAGTATTAACTACACCCAATTTGTCTAGCAATGCAACAGCACCCTGGGCAAAATACTCTGCACTGCCGGTTGCATAGCAAACAGGCAGCTCCAGTACTAGGTCCACTCCGTTTTGAAGAGCCATTTTTGCACGGCTGTATTTATCCATCATTGCAGGTGTTCCCCGCTGGACGAAATTTCCGCTCATAACAGCAATACAATAATCAGCCCCGGTAATTTCTTTGGCCTGTTCAATATGATATTTATGTCCATTATGAAAGGGATTATATTCGGTGATTAGTCCGACAACCTTCATGCATTACCTCCGTAGAACGATACAAAATTTGATAATATCCTTAAATTAAACTAATGATAGCATTATTTTCGGGTAGCGTCAATTATACGCATTAATACTAAGAATTAGTAGAAAATATAAGCAAAATGAAAGGAAAATCTATGATTTTTAGACAAAAATATACTTGTAACCACTGGTGATTTGATTTATAATAAAATTTATGGGTTTTACGAATCATATATAATATAATTAATTACCTGTTATGAAAGGAGAGACATCATGGGTTTTATTGATGTGATCAAGGAAAGAGCGAAACAGAATATCAAGACAATTGTATTGCCTGAGACAGAAGACAGAAGAACATTGGAGGCTGCAAGCAGAATTTTAGCTGAAGGAGTAGCCAAAATTGTTTTAGTTGGAAATGAGGAAGCGATAGCAAAGGTTGGAGAGGGCTTGGATTTAACGAAAGCTGAAATCATCGATCCGAGCAATACAGACAAGCTTCAAAAATATATCGATTTATTAGTGGAATTAAGAAAGAGTAAGGGAATGACCCCCGAGCAGGCTAAGGAATTATTGACTAAGAATTACCTGTATTTCGGTGTTACTATGGTAAAAGCTGGTGATGCTGACGGTATGGTATCCGGAGCGGTTCATTCTACTGCAGATACCCTTCGTCCTTCCTTACAGATTCTGAAGACAGCACCTAACACAAAGTTAGTATCTGCTTTCTTTATTATCGTTGTACCAAACTGTGAATTTGGAGCAGATGGTACCTTTATTTTCTCTGACTCCGGACTGGTTCAGAACCCGAATGCGGAAGAATTAGCAGCAATTGCAGGCAGCAGTGCAAAGAGCTTTGAAGCCCTGGTTGGCAAAGAGCCCATCGTTGCAATGTTATCTCATTCCACCAAGGGCAGTGCTGCTCATCCCGATGTGGACAAGGTTGTGGAAGCGACCCGAATTGCAAAGGAATTATATCCGAACTATAAGATTGATGGAGAATTCCAGTTAGATGCTGCCATCGTTCCCAGTGTTGGAGCTTCCAAGGCTCCCGGTAATGAGATTGCCGGCCAGGCTAATGTTCTCATCTTCCCCGACCTGGATGCAGGTAACATCGGTTATAAGCTTGCACAAAGACTTGCTAAGGCAGAGGCTTATGGTCCGATCACTCAAGGTATCGCGAAGCCGGTAAATGATTTATCCAGAGGCTGCTCCGCGGATGATATCGTTGGTGTTATTGCAATTACTGCAGTACAGGCTACCGTTTAATCCATTTTAACAGGTATTCCATATTATTTATTTATTATATAAAGAGAGGTAAAGATATAAATGAAAGTATTAGTTATTAATTGCGGAAGTTCATCTTTAAAGTACCAATTAATTGATTCTGAATCAGAGCAGGCACTTGCAGTCGGTATTTG
>JAEYXC010000463.1 GCA_023428655.1 Bacillota bacterium
AATGTATTTCTAAAACCCATCCCTTATATGAATTACAACGTAATGAAGCTCATATTTTAAAAAATCTGAAACACTCTTGCATCCCTATAATTTATGATATTGAGGAGGATGAAGAAGGTTCCTATATAGTAGAACAATATCTGGAGGGAGAGACCCTAAAGGCTGCTGTTTTACGCAAGGGGCCCATGGCAGAGGATATCATAATCGACTATGCTATTCAGCTCTGTGATTTGTTTCATTACCTTCATTCTATCGAGCGTCCGATTTTATATATGGATCTTAAACCGGATAATATACTGATATCGGACAGAAGCCTTAAATTAATAGATTTCGGTAGTGCAATCTTTCAGGATGAATATACACTAGAACATAAGGTTGCTGCTACCAGGGGTTATGCCGCTCCTGAGCTTTATAGAAAGGAAAAGCTGGACTATCGCTGCGATATCTATGGTATCGGGATGCTGCTCTATTATATGGCCTCCGGGATAGTGATATCTCCTCAGTTAAAACAGATAGCCAATATCGATCAGATATCAGATTGTTCGAAGGAGCTTAAGCATATTATTAACCATTGCCTCAGATTTAACCCTGCATTTAGGTATGCGACAGTCTCTCAACTTAAAAAGCATTTATCAGCATTAAGCCCCGGGAAAAAGGGTGGTTTGGAATCGAGTCAGCGGCTGCATATAGCAGTAGCCGGAGCTCAAGCAAGGATTGGTGTGACCCATATGGCTTTACGGTTATGCCATTATATGAAGAGCCAAAAGATTGACTGCTTATATAGAGAAGAGAACGGGAGCCGAAGTATTCTCAGTACGAAATGTCACCCTGGATTAATGGAGGAAGAGAGTGAGATTAGTAATCTTATTGGAAAGCCGATGCTATCCGGGGTATTTTCCCCAGCACAGGACATACCGGATGCTTTGGTCGTTGTAACGGATTATGGTACACTGACCGATGAGAAGCTTCAGAACTTTTTAAAGGCAGATATTAAGCTATTGGTCTTGGGAGCAAAACCATGGGAGCTGGATCACTCAGAGGAGCTATTAAAAATGGTAACAGAATATAAAGATATCACTTATCTTTTTAATTTCCTTGATGGGAAACAGTTTCAAATGGTTTGCAGGAATATGGAGCATAGATGCTGTTACCGCATTCCCTATGAACCCGACCCCTTTCAGAGAATCACAGCACAAAATGGACTGGACTTGTTCAATGAATTGGTCGGCTTCAGGTTAAGGCCGCACATGGGACAAAGGAAGGGACAAAGAAAAGGGAGGGGATGGCCACAGCTATGATGAAGCACAGACCAATGCTATTGACCAAACTGCTAAAGTATCCTTCCGGGAGACACAGAGAAGTAATCGGACTGATCGGGACACACCATGGAGTCGGTGTAACACATACGGCTTTACTATTAGCCTTTTATTTTGGGGAAGAGTTGGGGAGAAAGACAGCCCTTGTAGAGCTTAATCCTCATAAGGATATGCAGCTGATAGAGCAGGTGTATGAGTGGAATAAGAAAGAAAACGACACCTTTTCCTTCCATAGAATTACCTGCTATAAAGAGGTAAAGGCCGGTCAAATACCGCAGATTCTGGGGAAAGATTATGAGTATGTCATCATTGATTTCGGAACGGATTTTGCTTTGCAGCAGGAAGAATTTCTACGTTGTTCATCCAAGATCGTAATCGGAGGTCAGTCAGAATGGGATATTCTTAAGCTGAAGGAGTTTAGAAAGCGTACCGAGTTAATTGGCGGAAGTGAACATTGGCTTTATTATCTGGTAAGAGCAAAAAGCCGGACAATTGCGAGGCTAAGAAAGGAAGTGAAGAATAAAATATGGGCGGTTCCGGATATTCAGGAACCTACCCGAGGCAGCAATGATACACGAACTTTGTTTCAGCAGTGTTTTCCTCTTAACTAACTGCTTGGAGGGATAAACGTACCTGGGAATAGGAAGTATAGCATATCACAAATGACCTTCTTATCCGAAAGACATACCCTGTTTAGCATCGAATATCTCCGGCAAGGTACTAAGGGACAATGCTGCATCAATAAATTGGTATCATTGTGTAAAAGGATGCTTATTACAAGCGAAAAAGGTAACCGCGAAGATCGATCAACCGGACTTAAAAAGCCCTCTATACTTTTGGTCGGAAGAACTCGATGGAGCTTCGATTTTTAGGTTACTGTATATTATTGAATAAGGAATGGGATAATACCCAAGCAGGCGGTTGCACTCAGTAATAAAGTTGGTGCAGCCGCTTTGTCATCGACGTACAAATTCAATCAAAATACAACAGTAAAATGAAAAATAAGAACTTTTTTATTTCCTAACCATGTCATATATGTTATGATACAAGAAAAGTGTGAATTATAAAAAGAATAATTCACACTCAGAAGTTTGTGCCTGCGTCATCCTCGGCACAAACTAACTCAAAGGGAAGTTATCGCTTGCAACATCCGAGTGGAGTAAGAGATCATGAACAAGCTTTATGTTCATGATACAAGAAAAGTGTGAATTATAAAAAGAATAATTCTCACTCAAAAGTTTGTGCCTGCGTCATCCTCGGCACAAACTAACTCAAAGAGAAGTTATCGCTTGCAACATCCGAGTGGAGCAAGAGATCATGAACAAGGTTTATGTTCATGATAGAAATAGTATGTTGAAAAAGAATAATTCGCACGCAGAGGTTTTTGCAGGCTGACGCATGCAAATATTACACAGAATGGAAAGGCGCAGGGATACTATGGATAAACGTTTGAAATTGGCGATGCTTGGGGGCGCAGCCGGCATTATCATTATATTGATCTTATTAGGGGCAATGATTGTTGAGAAGCTGTCTCCCAGTGATGAAATCTTACAACTGTCGGATTATTATGAGGTGGAAGATTCCGAAGTACTGATCGTTCTTCAGGATGAGATTTATGATATCAAAGGCATGCTGATTGATGGTGCTGTCTATATTGATTATAATACAGTAATTCAAGAATTTAATCATAGATTTTATTGGGACTCTAATGAGAACGTATTAACCTACACTACCCCGGATGAAATTATCCGATCGGAAGCAAACAACAAAAAATATACAGTGACCAAGAGTATGATAGAGACCGCCAAAGAAATTGACGCACCGATCGTTCAGGTTTTCGCAGATCAAGTGTTTTTATCACTGGAATTTGTTAAGAAATATTCGGATCTTTCCTATACGTATTTTGAGAATCCAAACAGAGTTGTAATAAAGTATAAATGGGGTGATTACTTATTCACAGAAGTTACGAAGGAAACACAGCTTCGTTCGGAACCGAGTATTAAGAGTCCGATTCTCGCTGAACTGACGGTTGGGACAAACCTGATGTTTGTCGATAAAGAAGAAGCACCCCAAAAAGGGTTTGTGAAGGTCATGACCGATGATGGCATTAAGGGTTATGTAAAGAGTAAGAGTACTAAGGCATCCTTTTATGAAACCATTGGCAGTAGCTATCAAGCACCGGAGTATACAACCCAGACTAGACCGGGATCAATTAACTTGGTATTCCATCAGGTCTTCAATACGGATGCAGCTGATAACTTGGGAGGACTGATCGCAGCAACAAAGGGTGTCAATGTTGTTTCTCCTACTTGGTTCAGCGTTAATGATGTTTCCGGTACTATTTCCTCACTAGCTACTGAGAAATATGTGAAAAGAGCGAAGGAATTGGACCTTGAGGTGTGGGCATTGGTGGATGACTTCAATACAGAGATAAAAATGTATGATGTATTATCCTTTACCTCTCGAAGAGAAACCTTATCGAATTCGTTGATTCAGGCGGCTCTGGATTATCAATTGAATGGTATTAACATTGATTTTGAGAAGATATCCTCAGAAGCAGGGCCACATTATATTCAATTCCTACGCGAGCTATCCGTAAAATGTAGAAACAACGGAATTGTTCTCTCCGTAGATAATTATGTTCCGACGCCTTATACCGCTCACTATGATCGTGAGGAACAGGGAAAGATAGTGGACTATGTGATAGTAATGGCCTATGATGAATTCTATGCAGGCTCTGAAGTGGCAGGCCCTGTGGCATCTATAGGCTTTGTCACGGATGCTGTAAATAATATATTGGAGCTGGTGCCGAAGGAAAAGACAATCATCGCGATACCATTTTATACCCGTCTCTGGAAGGAAGCAGGCAATGGAGAGGTATCCTCTCAAAGTTTTGCTATGACGCCGGCAGCTCAGCTTTTGAAAGATAACGGGGTAGAAGCGGAGTGGAATGATTCCCTTGGCTGTTATTATGCAGAGTATGAGAAGGATGGCGCTACCTATAAGATGTGGGTGGAAGAGGAGAAATCCATTGAGGCTAAGATGAAGGTAATCTACAATGCAGATGTTGCAGGTATTGCAGCATGGAAGCTGGGACTTGAGAAGGAAAGTATTTGGAATGTAATAACACCTTATTTAAAATAGTTTGCCAAGAATAGGACAAATGCTCATCTCATAAGATGTAAAGAGCCTAAAGTAGGAAGTAATCCTATGAAGAGATATGTCAATATTCTGTTTCTGTTCTTTATATGCTTCGCCTGCCTTCTATCCTCAGATCGGTTCTCCTTTTTGAAGAAGTCTATTCTTGAGGTAAGTTCCGATAGATTGGAGTATAAACCAATTACCATCGTCATTGATCCGGGGCATGGAGGAAGAGACCCGGGTAAAGTCGGTGTTAACAATGCACTTGAGAAGGATGTAAACCTTAGTATTGCTCTAAAACTAAAAAATCTTCTGGAACAAAACGATATAGAGGTAATATTGACCAGAGAAGAGGACGTCGGTCTTTATAATGAGGGCGACCCAAACAAAAAGCGAACCGACCTCAATGCGCGAGTTAATATAATTAAAGATAACGGAGCGGATTTAGCAATCAGTATTCATCAGAATAGCTTTACCGAGGAATATGTGAAGGGAGCGCAGGTCTTCTATTATTCTAAGTCGGAGGAAGGAAAGCTCTTGGCAGAGATTATGCAGGAGCAGATAGTTAAGACGATAGCGGATGGAAATCATCGCAAAGCAAAACAAAACAATAACTATTATATGCTGACAAAAACAACCTGTCCCTTAGTTATTGTGGAATGTGGATATATGTCCAATATCAGAGAGGCTGCATTATTAGTAAATGAGGATTATCAAGAGAAAATGGCATACGCCATACACTTAGCGATTATGAGATATATCAATCGTGCCGGGCTTAAAAAGGAACTACTTAAAGCTGCAGTACCATTGTCGCAAAGTTAATTTGAAGGGATGTAGATGCGCAGAAGGAAGAGCTTACTAAATTTACATGGCATTTGATTTTATCAAAACAATATGTTATAAGTGAAACGTGAGCAAAGGAGTCCTGGGCTTTATAGGAACGAGGTTTTGATCTGTAATCTGCACGAACAAGGAGTTTTAATTCGATATGAATACCAAAATCATAAAAGTTGATGAACGAACGTTTCAGCCGGAAGTACTACAGGAGGCAGCTAAGCTCTTGCGGGAGGGAGGTCTGGTGGCCTTTCCGACGGAGACAGTATATGGCCTGGGAGCCAATGCATTGGATACGGAGGCGGCTGGAAAAATATATGAGGCAAAAGGACGTCCATCGGATAATCCGTTGATTGTACACGTCTCTGAGGTCTCTGATATAGAGCTTCTTGCAAGAGAGATTCCAGAGAAAGCATATCAGCTGGCTGAAGTTTTTTGGCCGGGACCCTTAACGATAATCTTAAAAAAGAAGAGTGTTGTTCCTTACGGAACCACAGGAGGGTTGGATACGGTCGCAATCCGCTTACCGGCGAATCCGATTGCGCGTAGCCTGATAGCAGAAGCAGGGGTCTATGTAGCAGCACCCAGTGCAAATCTATCCGGAAAACCGAGTCCGACGAAGGCAGAGCATGTAATCAAGGATATGAGTGGCAAAATTGACATGATTATTGACGGAGGAATGGCAACCTTAGGATTAGAATCTACGATCATTGATCTTTCTGGAAATGAGGCGGTAATCCTGAGACCGGGATGCATCACCAAGAAGATGCTGGAGAATGTGATCGGTCCGGTAGAGCTTGACCCGGCAATACTAAGCCTAAATCCGGATTTACATGTAGCACCGAAGGCCCCGGGGATGAAATATCGTCATTACGCCCCGGAAGGTAAGCTCACCATTTACGAGGGTGATACGAGAAAGGTAATCGATGCAATTAATCATAAGGCAAAGGAAAAACAGGATAGCGGTAAATGTGTGGGAGTTATCGCTACGGATGAGACCAAAGCCTTATACCTTCATGGAATAGTCAAGACCATAGGTTCTAGGAGGGATGAAGCTTCGATTGCAGCCGGTCTTTATGCAATCCTGAGAGAATTTGATGAATTGCATACGGAATATATTTATACCGAGAGCTTTGCGGATAATAATTTGGGAC
>JAEYXC010000114.1 GCA_023428655.1 Bacillota bacterium
AGCTCTATAGACATTCATTGGTATGCTTAGGTGAATGGAAAGGCTTGGTGTATTATGACTTGGGAATGGTTTGTAAGAATCGTCTCCGAAAATTACCCTATGTTCCTCAGAGGAGCGGGTGTTACTCTGTTAATTTCTATTATTGGTACGCTTCTTGGTGCGTTAATCGGTCTGTTAATCGGTACGATTCGCACGATACCTGTGCCGGATCGAGGGGTAAAAAGAATATTATTGATGATAATCAACGCGATATTATCCGCATATGTGGAATTCTTCCGTGGAACTCCCATGATCGTACAGGCGATGGTTATCTATTATGGTTCGGCAATGGCCCTGGGGATTGATTTGGACCGTACGGCAGCAGCGATATTTATTGTATCCATTAATACGGGTGCCTATACCGCAGAGATTGTCCGTGGTGGTATCATTTCCATTGATAAGGGTCAATTTGAAGCGGCTCATGCAATTGGAATGAATCATATTAAGACCATGCTCCATGTTGTATTACCCCAGGTACTTCGTAATATCCTGCCAGCAATCGGTAACGAGTTCGTTATTAATATCAAGGATACCTCAGTTCTTAATGTAATCTCTGTATCGGAATTATTCTTCATGGCAAAATCGGTTGCGGGTAATAATTTCAGATACTTTGAGACCATGACAGTAGCATGTATCATCTATCTGGTTATGACACTGACTGTAACCAGAATTCTTCGACTGATTGAGCGTAAGCTGGAGGGACCGGAGAATTTTATCGTTATTCCGGGTAATCAGATGCAGGTGGAACGACCGGAAGATCATGTGAAGAAGCTTCGTGGCTAAGAAATGGAGGCAAAGATGGATAA
This sequence comes from Bacillota bacterium, assembly GCA_023428655.1. GTDB lineage: Bacteria > Bacillota > Clostridia > Lachnospirales > Lachnospiraceae > Mobilitalea. Next base: position 846 of record JAEYXC010000114.1, read on the forward strand.
AGTAATTGACGTTCAACATTTAAAAAAATCCTTTGGTGAGAATGAAATCCTTAAGGATATTGATTTCTCCGTTAATAAGGGAGAGGTAGTGTGCATCATCGGTGCTTCCGGTTCCGGTAAGTCAACCTTACTTCGTTGTATTAACCTGTTGGAGAAGCCCAGTGACGGCGCCATTATCTATAATGGTGAGAATATTCTGGATGATAAGCATGACATTTATGAATACCGAACCAAGCTGGGTATGGTATTCCAGCAGTTCAACCTCTTCAATAATCATAATGTGCTCAGTAACTGTACCGTGGGTCAGATCAAGGTACTAAAGCGTTCCAAGGAAGAAGCGGAACAGGTAGCACTCAAATATCTAAAGGTAGTTGGGATGGATCAGTATGTGAATGCGAAGCCCAAGCAGCTTTCCGGTGGACAGAAGCAAAGAGTAGCGATTGCACGAGCTTTGTCCATGGAGCCGGATGTACTTTTGTTCGATGAACCTACCTCCGCACTGGACCCTGAGATGGTCGGCGAGGTTCTGGCCGTAATGAAGGAGCTTGCGAAGAGCGGTCTTACGATGCTGGTAGTAACCCATGAGATGGGCTTTGCCAAGGAGGTTGCCAACCGCGTCGTATTCATGGATAAGGGAGTAATCGCGGAAGAGGGAACACCGGAGCAGATCTTCAATCATCCAACACAGGATAGAACCAAGGAATTCTTAAAGAGAGTTTTAAAGGAGCAATAAGCTTAGAGGATGGACCTCTGATTAGCTGTATCTAGGGATAACAACCCTGGAAATGGTTGGTCAGAGGTTTTTAATTGGTTTGGTATTGATACTGAAGTAGGATTCCCTGTACCCTCTCCATTCCTATGACTAAATTTATCGTGTATAGATCAATAACCCATGTTTCTCCCTACAAAATAGATAACTTAAAAGATAACATAAATAAATCACTTAAAAAGAAGAAAGATAAATACAAGATAATAAAAGCTGCTAAGTGGAAAGCCTTTATTAGAATTCCTGTGGAAAATACCGGAAGATTAAGGTATAATTGGTTAAGATAGACTAGAAGAGCATTTGGAATAGGTGAGGTGAAGAGTATGATGAATTTGAATGAAGCAACGATAATGCAGCTCCAAGAGAGTTATCAGAAGGGGACCTTAACGGTAGGGGAAGCGGTCCGATACTATATTCATCGAATTGAGGAATATGATCAGGGAGAGGATGGGTTGAACAGTATCCTGGAGATCAATCCGGACGCACTGGCGATAGCCGAAGAGCTTGATGCTAGGGGTTATCAAAAGGAGAAGCTGCTTTATGGTGTCCCGATCATAATCAAGGATAATATTGATACGGCGGATGGCATGCATACCTCAGCAGGATCCCTGGCTTTAGCGGATTCCATTGCGTCAACCGATGCAGAGCTTGTGAAGAGCTTAAGAGAAAGCGGAGCGGTTATTCTTGGTAAAGCGAATATGACGGAATTCGCCAATTACATGACGGACCATATGCCCAATGGCTACAGCTCCCGTGGTGGACAGGTTAAGAATGCATACAATAAAGAGAAGGATCCTTCCGGCTCCAGCTCCGGTTCCGGTGTTGCGGTAGCCGCCAATCTATGCACTGCCTCCATCGGCTCCGATACCTGTAACTCGATTGTAGGACCCGGAATCGCCAGCGGTATTGTGGGCTTTCGACCCAGTACCGGAGCAATAAGCCAGAAGGGTATTATACCAATCAGCTTTACTCTGGATACGGCGGGTCCCTTTACAAGAACGGTGGAGGATGCGGCAATCCTGTTTGCTGCCTTAACCGGTCAAGAGGTGGTACGGGATAAGCTGGAGCCCATCAAGGGGAAGGTGATCGCTTATAATGTGTGGAAGTCAAAGGACAAGGAGGAATGGCTCCAATACACGGAAGAGGCTGTTCAGAAGCTGGAGGAGGCAGGCGCTATCATCAAGAGGCTGGAGATACCTGAGACCCCTTACATCATGGATGTTATGAAATACGAGTTTCAGTATGCCATGAATCAGTATCTCAAGGGACTACCGGAGAATTATCCGATTCGAACCCTCAAGGACATTATTGATTACAATAATCTTAACGGGGAGAAGGCTCTCCGATACGGTCAGACTCTATTGGTGGATGCACAGGAGAATGCTTCCGGAAGCTTAACGGAGGAAGCTTATCAGAATATCCTTAAGGACCGATTAGAGTGGATGACGAGGATCCGGGAGGAGTTAAAGGGTACGGACTTCTGTATCATGTATAGCTTTAGCAGTATTCTTCAATACACCGGACTACCTGCAATAACCATACCCTATGGAGTGGAGGAGGATGGTATGCCCCAGGTTCTTCAGCTGACCGCCTTAACCGATCAGCAGTTACTGGAGAATGCTTATATTGTTGAGAGAACCATTGGCAAGAGGGTTGAACCAAGGCTGTAGAAGGTGCGAGAGGTAATATAAGATATATATGAATTAGAAAAATTAAAGATAAAAATGTAGGGATAAGAAAGGTAAGTCTGAAAGGGGGAATAAGCTATGGCAAGACTATTGTATCAGGGTCATGGAAGCTATCGTATCATAAGTAAGGATAATGTGGTGATCTATATCGATCCCTATGCGGGAGAGGGGTATGAGGTTCCTGCGGATCTGATTCTGGTGACTCATCAGCATAGAGATCATAATCAGCTGCAGCTGGTAGCAAAGAAGCCAACTTGCACCATCATTCAGGATACAGAAGCACTTTTGGATGGACAATATCAGAGCTTCGAGGTTCTGGGAATCCATATTCAAGCAGTAGCTGCTTATAATAAAAACCATAAAAGGGAGGATTCCGTCGGCTATATCGTAACGGTAGATAGTGTTAAGGTCTATTGCTCCGGAGATACCTCTACAACGGAAGAAATGAAGGATATGGCGGCGATGAACCTAGATTATGCTCTATTACCGATTGACGGGATCTACAATATGGATGCAAGAGAAGCTACCATCTGTGCTGAGCTTATCAACGCGAAGCACTCAATCCCAATTCATATGAAGCCTGGGGCGTTGTTCGACAGGAAGCTGGCAGAGACCTTCACCGCGAAGAAACGGTTGATTGTGGAGGCAGGAGAAGAGATTGAATTGTAGCTACAATGGCATATCATTATGAGTGATCATGACTATGGTTGATATTTTTTGAGCAGAGCGTATGCTCTGCTCAGCTGCTATATGTATAGCACGAATACAAACATATATTGTTATAAATATACATAAAATGTCAAAATGTTTGTTTATTTTTAAGCTCATAAACTTGTTTACAAATAATGCATTCTGGATTATGATAAAAATATCTTTTAACATCTATTAAATCAAAGCCTTTCAGTAACCTTTCCCAATCATAATAATTTCATAAGGAGGTTTCAATTTGAAGATAGCATTCTGGAGCAATGCTAATGAAATGTGTAGAGTTTCGGCTAATTTAGCTGCGGTCAGTGTGGCTTGTGCAATTCGAAGTTCTTATTCCATTATCTCGATGGAGAATCATTTGTGTAATCATAATCTGGGCAGAGCATACAACCGAGGAGCGAGGGTAAGTATGCTGGATGAGGTAGGGACCAATTATTATGATGGAAGTGGCCTAGAAGGGTTACTCCGTAAGATATATCGTGGTGAAATCCGCCCGGGTCTTCTAAAATCATATCTAATGGAGATTATTCACAAACATTTATATTACATTGCTCAGAGTCGAAGCATACATAACGAAATCTTTGATTATGAATTTGTGCATTGTACGCAACCTTTATTCCAGATGATAGAAGAATACTCCG
>JAEYXC010000123.1 GCA_023428655.1 Bacillota bacterium
TAGAATTACTGTAGTAAATCCACTCAAGGCTTGATTTGTAAAATACATATAAAGAGTCTGGATCCCTAGCACGATTGCTCCAAGGAACAATAATATACCGAGTACCGTAATACAATGTAACGGTACCGAGGTATAGGAGGTAATTGCATTGACTGCAAGCCGCATTAATCGAAATATGGACCACTTCGTTTTTCCGTTGACTCTTTCAGCAACATCAAAGCTGATCTGTTTTCGATCAAAGCCGAGCCAAGCAGACATTCCTCGAAAGAAGGTAGCTCTCTCCGGCATTTCCTTCCAAGCCTCCAGAACCTTACGATCCATTAATTTAAAATCCGAGGCTTGTCCAAGATTAATATTCGCTGTCTTATATATAATATAATAGAAAAATTTGGCACATAGCCTATATAATTGTTTCTCTTTCCCCCTGGAGCTTTTTACCCCTTCGATGACATCATAGCCTTCTTCTCTCCAAGCCTTAACCATATCAGGAATAAGACTTGGGGGATGCTGAAGATCACTATCCATCACAAGAATCATATCACCCTCAGCGAATTCAAGTCCTGCACATAAAGCAGATTCCTTCCCAAAATTCCGACTCAATCGAAGTGCATTGATATGCGGGTTATTTTCCGCCATATCCTTAAGCTCCCACCAGGTATTATCCTTGGAGCCATCATCTATAAGCACAAATTCGTAGGAAATTTGGTTATCCAACAATATCTTCTCAATCAATGCAATGGAACCTCGAATGTGGCTTCCCTCCTGATAGACAGGAATCACAACCGACAGCTTTGATTCATTGGTTCTATTCTGACTAATGATCTTCTCTAATTTCTCCATGCTTACCTCATTACGTTCGAATTATATATTTAACAACATCCATGCAAGTTCATTATTACAATTTAAGTATAAGGGAAAATGCCGGATTAAGAAAGTATAATTTGCCATTTAATTCTTATAAGGTATTTTGATTCCGTTTCAGGATTTGCTCCTCAAGATAGGGATTAAGCTCAAAGATTGCCTTTACTGTCTGATCCGTAAGACTCTTAACCGCTTCCGCCGCAGCCTTTAAAATACTGGCATCATTGTAAATATCACCAAGCTTAAAGTCCATATCTCCACTTTGGCGGATGCCAAAGATATCACCGGGTCCACGAAGCTTCAAATCCTCACCTGCAATAAAAAATCCATCATTTGATTTGTTCAATATTTCCAATCGTTCCCAAGCATCCTTACTACTGCTGCCACAGACAAAGATACAATAGGATTGATGCTTGCCACGTCCGACACGCCCTCGAAGCTGATGGAGCTGTGCCAGTCCAAAACGCTCCGAATTCTCCACCATCATCACCGTTGCATTCGGCACGTTAACGCCTACCTCAACGACGGTTGTGGACACCAATACATGAATTGCACCGATTGCAAACCGTTCCATAACCTCATTCTTATCCTTCGGTTTCATCTTGCCATGGAGGAATTCTACGACAACATAGGAGGGTAGCGACTCCTTTAGTCGCTCGGTATATTCTATGACATTCTCTGCCTCCACCTCTTCGCTCTCTTCCACCATCGGACAGATCACATATACCTGCCTTCCCTCTGCTACCTGCTTCTCAATAAATCGATAAGCCTTAGGACGATAATTCGTATCCACCACACAGTTTTTGATTGGCAGGCGCTGCGCCGGCAGCTCATCCACGATAGAAATGTCAAGATCGCCGTAGAGAATAATAGCTAGTGTTCTCGGGATTGGCGTCGCACTCATAACCAGTACATGGGGATTCCCCCCTTTACTCATCAGAGCCTCCCTCTGTTTTACACCAAAACGATGCTGCTCATCAGTAATTACCAGTCCCAGTCGGTCATACTCCACCTTCTCTTGAATCAATGCATGAGTACCTATTATTATATCCGTTTTATGAGTCTTAATCCGATCATAAGCCTCCCTTTTCTCCTTCGCTGTCATGGATCCTACCAGCAAGCAGATTTGAAATCCAAATCGCACTGCAATCTCCTCCAGGGACTTATAATGCTGTTTGGCAAGAACCTCTGTCGGGACCATGAAGCAAGCTTGACAGCCATTCTTCACCGCCATTAACAGAGCAAGGATTGCCAGAACTGTCTTACCGGAGCCGACATCACCCTGTATTAACCGATTCATCGCAAACTGGCTCCTCAAATCCTGCTGTATTTCCCCCCATACCCGAAGCTGGGCACTTGTCAGAGCATAGGGAAGGGTTCTGATTAACTCCTCACACTCCGGACATGCCTTCATGGGATATTCGGATGGAAGGACTGTTCTATTTTCCTTCAGCCTACGCAGTGCAAGGGAATAAAGAAAGAATTCATCAAAGACCAGTCTCTGTCTCGCCTTCATCATACTATCCCGATCCTTAGGAAAATGCACCTCGCGTATGGCCTTTGTCCGGTCCGTCAGCTGATACTCCTTCGCAATCGTTTTAGGAATATAATCCTTAGCGAAATCCAATTCTGTGAGTACTTGTTTAATTGCCTTTGATATCATGGCATTTGTAACCCCCTGGGTCAGGGGATAAATGGGTTGTAGTATTTTAAGGAGCCTCAGGTACTCCTCTCTCTGAAAGATTCCCGGCTGCTCCATAACAAGAATCCCGTTTTTACGTAACACCTTGCCTCGGAATATATAATGATAACCGCTACGAAGGGTCTTCTGTAGAAAGGGCATATTAAACCAGGTCAGATGAATAGAACCGGAGGGATCCTTTACCTGCACTGATACAATCTGAAGATTTCTGACTCGTTTGATCTTCGGAGTCATGGCGATGGAGGCCTCAATTGCCATTGTGGCACCCTCAGCAAGGGAGGATATCAGTACCGTTCGTTCATATTCCTCATAACCCCTCGGGTAATGC
>JAEYXC010000129.1 GCA_023428655.1 Bacillota bacterium
ACTAATCTGAGATTATGCTCAATCAATTTATCTCTTGAGGCTTTATCGCCTTCCTTACAGCGCTTCAGATAGTCAGCTTCTTCCTTGGTGCTTAATGGCTTTGGAAATGACTTCACGAAGATAAGCACCCTCAATGCCCATAAGATTCATTTATATCTTATGATGAGAAATGACATAAAGTGCCTATCCCTCTTAAAAAAGGACAGAAGGACTTACAGTATTTTAAAAGAGAACATATTTGGACAACAGAGTAGGCTTTGCTTATCTATTTAAGTAATCAGAAAAGTCTGTTCGCTATTCCTTTCGCCGAAGGATATCATACGCATCCAGCTTAACACCAAAATCCACATATATCATCTGCTGAGGATGGGGGCAGCTTTCCATGGCATTTCCCTCTGCATCCTTCATTTCGATGACGGTTACATCCAAGGTGTCTCCATTCGGTTTCATTATTTCTACCTTTTCTCCGACACTAAACTTATTCTTCTGCTCAAGCTCATAGAAACCATCCCGTTCACCAAGTATCGTTCCCAGATAGGTATACGCCTTTTCATAGGTATTGTGATCATAAATCTGATCCTCATGGGTCGGCTTTCCGAAGAAAAAGCCTGTAGTAAACTGACGGTTTACCCCTTTACGGATTTCTTCCATATACCAGCTTTTATTTGCTTCATAAAGTGCCGGATCGGTGAAGAAATCATCAATTGCTCTGCGATAGGTTCGTGCTACCGTTGCAACATATAGAGCGGTTTTCATTCTGCCTTCTATTTTAAAGCTATTGATACCTGCTTTAACCAGCTCCGGAATATATTCTATCATACATAGATCTTTGGAATTAAAGATATAGGTACCTCTTTCGTTTTCCTCGATGGGCAGGAACTCTCCTGGTCTGGTCTCCTCTACAATGCGATACTTCCAACGACAGGAATGGGTGCAGGCACCCATATTTGCATCCCTACCGGTAAAATAGTTGCTTAACAAGCATCGACCGGAATATGCGATGCACATCGCACCGTGAACAAAGGTCTCAATCTCCATCTGCGCCGGAATCTTGGCACGCAGCTCGACTAATTCGGCTAAGGATAATTCCCTGGCTGAAACAACTCTGGTTGCTCCAAGCTTATACCAGAAGTTGTAGGCCTCATAATTCGTATTATTCGCCTGAGTACTGATGTGTAGCTCCACCTCCGGTATCTCCTCCTGTGCAATGGAGAAAACTCCCGGATCCGATACAATGAGTGCGTCCGGTCTGTCCTCACCAAATGCCCTCAGCTCTTTAAAATAAGCTCGTATTCCGTTAATATCCTGATTATGGGCTGTAATATTTGCTGTAACATAGACCTTTTTCCCATACTGATGAGCAAAAGCTATGCCTTCCTTCATCTCATCCATGGAGAAGTTCTTCGCCTTTGCACGTAGACCATACATATCTCCACCAATGTAGATGGCGTCCGCTCCATAAATTACAGCTGTTCTTAAGGTTTCTAAATTGCCCGCTGGAATTAACAGCTCCGGCTTCTTAATATACTCTGTCATACTTTTCCTCATTCCTAAGCATAGCATCTCTGCCACACCATATATGCCATTATTCAAGGCATAAACTATAACTACTTAATACGATGGCTTAATGCAACACCATCTCCGACCGGTAATATGACCGATGCCAGATCCTCCCTATGGGTGATCTCATACAAGTACTCTCTCATTCTTGCATGAATGGTACGATCCCTTCTGGTGATGCTATACCGGGAGTTTATTACCGTCCCATCCTGCAGCACATTGTCGGTAACTAGTAGGCCTTTCTTCTCAAGCAGCTTCATCAGCTCCGGTAGAAAGCTCATATATTGAGCTTTCGCTGCATCCAGGAAAATGAAATCAAAGCAATCTCCCTGCTCAACCAGAGTCTTCAAGACATCCAGAGCCTCTCCCTTCATAAGGGTAATCTTATCCTTATAGGGAAAACTTTGATCAGCCAGATTTTTATCGGCTTCAACCAGTCTCATAGCAACCTTTTCTATTGTTGTAATTCTACAGTCATTGCTCGTATATTTACTCATAAAGAGGGCGGAAAAGCCAATGGCTGTTCCGACCTCCAGAATACGTTTTGGTTGATGTAATTGTAGTAAAAATTTTAGTAATCCCTGTGTTTCCTTTTTAATAATCGGAACATGATGCTCCAAAGCATCCTTCTCTAGCTTTCTTAATTCCTCCGGTAGCTCCGACTCTAATGAGTTAACATAGGCTGTTATTCTTTCATCAACAATCATAATATATTTAGCCTCATATTATTCTGATGCCATCTCCTTATTCCGGATGCATCGACATTCTAATGTGAACCGCAGCTCTTCTACTCACTGTCCGGAGTCGCATCGTCAGGTGATACGCTCTCGTCATCTGCTTTTTCTTCGTCCTTTACAATGGATTTAGAGTAGTCCGTGATAGCATCAAGAATATCATCATAGGTCATGGAAGAGTTTATGATATAGGTTCCGGGTATAATTACATACTCCTGCAGCTTCGTCTTAAGGTAGAAGGAATACTTATTTTTAATGGCATGATTCAGTTCCAGCTTTGTTGCTATGTCCATCTTAGACTCACCCTTTTTGATTTGGAATACAATCTCTCTTCCGGGCGCCTCATCCACAGTATCGGGTCCATAAAGCTGATACGTGAAGGTATAGGCATATTTGCTGACATTGATAATTAAAATTACCACTAAGATATAGAAAAATATATTCAACAGCATCCGAACTATAAAGCTCGTTACCTTTAATGTTAATTTAACTGCTGTGGACCTTGTCGCCATATGCTTCCCTCTCTAACTTAACAACAAACCGGTTGCTTTATATCCTATACTTCCATGATAATAGGCAGAATCATCGGATTTCTTTTCGTCTTCTTCCAGATAAAATCGCTGAGAGAATC
>JAEYXC010000140.1 GCA_023428655.1 Bacillota bacterium
ATTACAGGCTTTGCGGTAAGCAGGTTGTAGCTATCCAACCACTCCTGTTCCTCTTCATCCTGTGTCACAAAAGCCTTAGCCATCTTTCCTTCTTCCAAAAAGGCTTTGATTCGTTCCAGAAGCTCTAATTCCTTGGCAAGGGAGCGATCATTTTTCGCACCCTTATTCGTTTTTGAAATTCGACGCTCCAGAATCTCTATGTCGGAAAAAATTAATTCCAAATTGATTGTCTCAATGTCTCTCTCTGGATTTACGGAACCATCCACGTGGATTACATTGGTATCCTCAAAGCAGCGTACCACATGAACAATTGCATCCACTTCCCTGATATTGGACAAAAATTGATTACCAAGACCCTCACCCTTCGAAGCTCCCTTGACCAATCCGGCAATATCTACGAATTCAATGGTAGCCGCGATTATTTTTTCCGTATGATACAAATCTCCCAGTACCTTTAGTCTTTCATCCGGAACCGGAACAATACCGATATTCGGGTCAATGGTACAGAAAGGATAATTCGCTGACTCAGCTCCTGCTTTTGTTAAAGAATTAAAAAGAGTGCTTTTTCCAACATTGGGCAAACCTACGATACCTAATTTCATTTGTGTCTTCCTTCCTTAATATACAATTTCGAGCGATAAATTATTATTGCTTTTCAGTTCTACTATAATTCTATCTATACTGATTTCTCTTTCTTTTTGCTTTTCACTTTTATTAAACGCTTATTCTATCCTGCTACCTTAATTCTATATTCATTATTTCTACTTTACTTTATATTCTCAGACAAATACATTTTAATAAAGGGTAGCTTCTTATCGCCATGCGGTTTAATCCCTTGACTCGATTACTAGTAGAATTCCCTTGGTAAACTCGACACGACCAATGTCCTTGACAATCTCATTACTAATTCCCAGGCTATTGCCCGCAATCAGTCTAATACGATCCAATGGATACTTAAATCCCATCAGCGATAATCCATCCACCACTTCACTAAAGGGTAATAAGGAAACATAATCCCCATGCTGCATCTGCTTCTCAATCACAAAGCTTTCCTGCTTCAGATAAATCTTGTTGTTCCGATCAACAATGCAAGCGTCTACTTTTCGTTCCATCGGTAATAGTAGCAGATGTACATTCGCCATGGTATGGTCTAAGCGACTTCCGGTGGCTCCTGCAATGATAATACTTGTTGCGTTATGTGTTAATGCATGCTCGATGGCTATCTGAGTATCCGTTTTATCCTTCTCTCTCGGAAAGGTCAAGGTCGGTGCCTTGCTGTCACGGTATTTTGCTAACAGCTCCTCCGGAACCGAATCAAAGTCCCCGACGATATAGTCGGGTGTAATTCCAAGCTGATCCACAGCAAAAAGTCCATGGTCCGCTGCGATTATCATCGTAACATTCTCTCTCTCCATTAATTCACGGATAAACGCTAATTCAATGTGACCACCGGTAATGATTAGTACTTTCGTCTCTTCCATATTCATACCTTCACTAACACCTCATTATACCAACCTAGTTAAACCGTACCCTTTGATCATACTCAACAAATTGCTCCTTAAACCTCTCTACGTTCCTAGTGATATCACCACGGAACACGGAAGATCCGGATACAATGACATTGGCTCCGGCATCCATAACGTCCGCTACATTATCCAGAGTTATCCCACCGTCTACCTCGATATCAAAATCATGCTCAAAGGTCATCCTCATATTCTTTAGGTCTTCAATCTTGCGAAGCATATCCGGAATTAAGGTTTGTCCTCCAAAGCCCGGATTCACCGTCATAATAAGTACCATATCCAATTCTTTTATAATATATTCTAATACAGAAAGAGGGGTAGCAGGATTCAAGGATACTCCGGCTTTCATACCCAGCTCCTTTATTCGAGCTACGGTCCGATGCAAATGAGTACAGGCCTCAGCATGAACTGTAATAATATCCGCTCCCGCCTCTTTAAATTCCTCAAGATAGCGGATCGGTTCATCAATCATAAGATGTACATCAAAAACAAGCTTGGTATTTTTACGAATTGATGCGATAACAGGCATACCAAAGCTGATACTCGGCACATAGCTGCCATCCATAACATCAATATGGAGGTAATCCACTCCCGCCTTTTCAACCAAAGCGATTTGTTCTCCCAGCTTATTAAAGTCTGCTGCTAAAATTGATGGTGAAAGTTTTATCATATTAATAACCATACCTTCCTTTTGTATTCGATAAAAAAGAACCGCAAGCCTGCCGACCGATCAAGCACTTAAACAGCAGATGAATTAGTTCAAGGCCCCTATCTAGTAGCGCTTTTGGTTCTTCAGCTCTTCAAATAGTGTTACATAGTTATCATAACGCAGCTTACTGATTTTCTTTTCCTGTAAGGCTTCTTTAACCGCGCATCCCGGCTCGTTTAAATGGTTACAACCGATAAAACGGCAATGATTTTCATAATCATGAAACTCAACAAAATATTCCTTCAATTCTTCCTTGTCCAGCTCATCAATATATAAAGAACTAAAGCCCGGTGTGTCCATGATATAAGTATCTTCTTCAATATAAATCAATTCAGAATGTCTGGTCGTATGCTTGCCTCGTTTAATCTTCTCACTTACCATACCGGTTTCCATATTTGCCGCTGGTTGAACAAGATTAATGAAGGTAGACTTCCCCACTCCGGATGGACCGGCAAGCACAGTTGTTCTACCTTTAATTTTCTCATATAGAATCGATAGTCCTTCCTTACTTTGCATGCTGGTAAATACAACCTCGCAACCACAACGAAGATAAGTCTCCTTTAACAAGGAAATCTCTTTCTCGGTCACAATGTCCAGCTTATTAAAACAAACTATCGTATTCACTCTCTGCTTCTGCATCATAATTAAGAATCGATCCAATAAATTTAGGTTTGGATCCGGCTGTGCTGCCGCAAATATAACCATTGCCTGATCAACATTTGCAACAGCCGGCCGTATTAATTCACGTTCTCTGGGTAAAATTTGAATTATGGTACCCTTGCCCTCCGGCTGATCCTCGGTATTAATTTCTACATTATCTCCTACCAACGGTTTGATATTCTGGTTACGAAATATACCCTTCGCCTTGCATTCATAAATAAGGTTTTCCTCCGATGTATGGACATAATAAAATCCTGCAATACCTTTGATAATCTTTCCCTTCAAGCTATTCCTCCAAAGCTTCAAATTCGATTGCCCATGTTGTCTGTGTATCTCCCGGTGCCGTAAACAGATTACCATCCACATACATCTTAACGGTACCGACACTGGAGCTACCACTGGTCGTGGATACTGTCAACGGGAAATCCAACAAGGACAGATATCCTTCGTAAATATTGGTTATTTCTCCATCCTGTTCCATCTCTAAGATAATCTCTGCTTCATCCGCATCAATGCTGTCAAAAGGATTAAGGTCAATGGTCACCTGACCGTTATAAACGGTTGGACCTGTTTGCTCAGCTCCGGAGCTTACGATAATATCAATTACGGTTCCGAGATCTACCTTTTGTCCGGAGGTATTACTTTGATAGGTTACCTGACCCTTCGGATAGGTGCTTGAGCTCTCATAGGATACATTGCCTTTGACTAGGCCAACTGCAGTTAACGCATTGGTTGCAGCTTCCTCTGTCAGTCCAATGAGGTTCGGTACCGTTGCCTGTTGATTTACAGGTCCCGTACTTACCACAACGGTTATGGTATCACCGGTAACCACTAGGGCTTGACGCTCCGGATTGGTAGACACAACACGCCCTGCTTCTATCTCATCACTGGGCACATACTCATGTAATAGCTTTAAGCCCAGTTCTTTCAGCTTCTTATCAGCACGTTCCTCTGTTAGTCCATAGACATTCGGAACCTCAAAGGCTTCCGGTCCAAGGCTGATGGTTAGGATAACCGTAGAGGTTTCCTCAACCTCATTCCCTGCCTGAGGATATTGCGCCATTACCTTGCCTTCTTCAATGGTATCGGAATACTCCTCCGTAAATCTTACATCTGCCTTCTCAGCCTTCGTCTTGATCGAGCTTTCCGCATCATCCTTGGTAAGACCAATCACATCGGGAACAGTATACATTAATACAGTCAGATCCTGTGAAGGCTCCTCTGTCACGATAGGTGTGGGTGATAGATTTGCTTCATTTTCGGGAGAATCGGGAGTATTATCCTTGGCTCTGGATAAGAACCATACAACGGAGCCGATGATTACAATTGCAAGAATTACAATCGTAACAATACTTCCCACCAAGAAGAATTTCTCCACCTTAGAGTCCACCGTATCTAACTCTTCCTCTTCATCCTCCAAGTGACTTTTACCTTGAAGATTTCTGGTTTCCCTTAGGTCCTCATCAAGATAAGCTCCATTTTTAATTTTATTCAAATCATCGGAAATATTAATCGTGGGTGAATCACTGGAAACAAATGCAGGTATCTGAACGAAATCACCGTCCGGATTCGAAATCGCCCGCTTTAAATCAGCAATCAGCTCCGAGGAGGAATGATATCTTCTCTCCGGGCGCTTCTGCATACACTTCTGAACAATTTTATCGATACTTACCGGAATCTCCGGGTCCAATTCACGAAGCGGCATTGCTTCTCCCTGAATATGCAACAATGCTACAGAAACGGTATTATCCCCTGCAAAGGGAACTTTACCGGACAACATTTCATATAAAGTTACACCCAAGGAATAGATGTCACTCTTTTCGTCACTGTAGCCTCCTCTTGCCTGCTCAGGA
>JAEYXC010000175.1 GCA_023428655.1 Bacillota bacterium
AGATTAATCATCGGATTGGAGGTTACCCTATGAAGAAGCTTCTGTTCATTTTTAATCCAACGGCAGGAAGAGGCAAACTTAAGAGTAAGCTATATGATATCATAGATAGCTTCATTAAGCATGGTTATCGTGTTCAGGTTTATCCGACTCAGTATAAGGGGGATGCAACCGCCTTAATCGAAAAGGAAACGGATCAATATGATTTGTTGGTGGTAGCCGGAGGGGACGGTACACTCAATGAAGTGATTACCGGGATGATGACCGCGAATAAAGTTGCTCCCATCGGGCTAATTCCAGCGGGCTCCATGAATGATGTAGGGCACAGCTTTAAGATCAGCAGAAACATCATGAATGCGGTTCATAATGTGATGACCGGAAAGCCCTATTCCATGGATATTGGCAAATTTAATGATAAATTTTTTGTTTATGTTGCCGCCTTTGGGGCATTTACGGATATTTCCTACACCACTTCCCAGAAGAACAAGAATATGATTGGTAATCTGGCTTACTATCTGGAGGGAATTAAGAAGCTGTCGGAGCTAAAGCCAAGACTGATCCGGGTTCAATATGAAGATAAGGTCATTGAAGAGGAATTTTTAATCGGTTTGGTAACGAACTCTCTCTATATTGGTGGCTTTAAGAATTTAAGCTATGACAAAACAAGCCTGAATGACGGCCTACTTGAGCTTTTGTTAGTGAAGATGCCAAAGAATATTATCGATCTGGAGATGATAGTCAGTTCGCTGATTAACTATAAAATTAATGAAAACCTGATGTATTATATTCAGGCTGCAAGCCTAACGATAACCTCTGAGAAGATGGAGTGGACATTGGATGGGGAATTTGGTGGAGTCTACGAGCAGGTCGAGATCAGTACCTGTAATAAAGCAATTAAAATTATCAGTAAGTCGTCAACTTCGCGAGTAAATAAATAATTCATAGAGAACAGGCAAGAGCTGAGGTAACTTCATGGGAGAAGGACTTCGGTTCTTTTTTTGTTCTTTTATCATTCTTTTACAATATTTTTTCAAAATTGATTATAATTTTTATGTATTTTACGATTGAATTATCTACGTTATTGTGGTAGTATGGTAAAGTGCTACCAAATAAAAGTGATATTTAAAATGAGTACTACAATTTACAAGTACATAATCGGTAGCAGACAATTCATTGATTAATCAAGGAGAAAAATTATGAAAAAGAGATTGGTTTGTTTATTACTGATTGTCCTTATGATTGTTAGCTTCACAGCCTGCCAGAAGAGCTCTGGAGGTGATAATTCCCTTAAGTACATAAAGGATAATGGAAAATTTATTGTTGGTCTTGACGATACCTTCGCACCCATGGGCTTTACTGATGACAATGGAGATATCATCGGCTTTGACGTGGATCTTGCCAGAGCAGTCAGCGAGAAGCTTGGAGTTGAATTGGTGCTTCAGCCCGTTGAATGGGAAGCGAAAGAGCAGGAGCTGGCTACGAAGAATATCGATTGTATCTGGAATGGTTTATCCGTTACACCCGAGCGTCAGAAGAACATGACCATGTCTAAGTCCTACATGACCAATAATATTTCATTGATCGTAAAGAGTGACAGCACGATTGCTGGTATGGCCGATATGGCAGGTCTCAGACTTGCGGTTCAGGGTGGCTCTTCTGCAGAGGAGGCATTGAATGATGAAGCAAATAAAGCCTTCCGTGAGTCCTTGAGTCAGGTCAATCCCTTTGACAAATACGATACCGCATTGATGGATATGGAAACAGGTAATTCGGACGCAGTCCTGATGGATACTGTAATGGCAAATTATATGATTACTACCTTGGGTAAGAATTATAAGGTTTTACCGGAATCCCTGCTGCCGGATGAATATGCAGTAGGCTTTCGTAAAGGAGAATTAGAGCTGTGTGAAGCGGTTGAGAAGGCGTTAAGTGAACTAAAGGCTGACGGTACCGTAGCACAAATCTCTACCAAATGGTTTGGTGAGGATATCACAACAATTGAATAAGGATTGAACTGAAGGGTCCAGAGAGCTTGAAATGATCCCCAATCGTTATATTTTTAGTTTGGGGGTCGCTTCATCTCTCTGGCTCCTTCTTTATATAATGAGGTTTTCCTAATGTATTATTTGGTAAATTTGACATATAATTACTGCTAAGCTATAATATACCCAGATAAAGGAGGCTTTCAAATATTTGGGGTAAGGCTTTGACATCCTAATATTTGAAGGGATTAAGCTGCATTGGAGGTTATCCGATGGTATGTAAACATTGTGGAAGAGAAATCGATAATAATTCTCAAAGATGTCCTTATTGTAGTCTTGATTCATCCGGTGCCGAAGGGGAAACGGCTGCGTCGGATTGTGTGAGCTATGAATCGAACCTGGGGTTTGCTAAAGCGAACTCACTGTATGAGCCTCCAGAGGTTATGGACTTACGACGAGGCACGGTGGGATCCCACGATGGAAGAGTAGGGAATGAAGGAAGCCGTCAACCTTCCGGAAATAACCAGGCAAGCAGGGGACGTAAGTCGAAAAAGGAGAGAAAACATAGCCCGAGTATAGGTTTACCTCTCAATCAGAGCAGACGCAGAGAGAAAAGCATCACTGTAAAGCGGCGACAGAGATTGTATGAGGAGCTGAAGGGACGGCTGAAGGAGGAACAACAGGAGTCACTGATCGGCTATATGTACCGGGGATTAAATACGGATATTGTTGAGGGATTAGAGGAGTCACAGAACAAGAAGAGAAGGGATAAAAGCGTTCTAATTTCGATGGCAGGGATTATTCTGGGTGTTCTAATTGCAGCAGTCCTTCTAATCTATATGGGAAGCATGAATGAGAATTCGGATTATCGGTTGATTGCTAAGGACGCAATCGAAATTTATACCAATCAGGAGGATGGAAAAACCTACATATTTAACGCGATGGGTGATTTATTATACAAGACGGAGGGTTATGATTATATTTCTTATACCCCGGATCATACGGCGGCTATTCTTTATAACTGGTATACGAGAAGCTGCGCTTATGTAAATGCCTTTCGGTTGAAGGAGTTTACTTCAAACATAGATAAGCTTGCTATCTCCGAGGATGGGAATTATTTGGTGTACTCCATCCCCGGCGGAATGAACAAGAATTATCTCATGCTTTTCGATTTGATACACGATAAAGAAACGCTTATTGATAATCAAGCGAAGCTATTTGATATGCTGAATATTATGCCGGGAGGAAAAGCCATCACCTATATTACATTTCGTTTATCGGAGAATGGCTCCATCGTCGATTTAACCTCTCATATCATTCAAAATGGCAGCAAATCAGAGCTATCGGATGAAAATATGTTTGTATTTGGAAGCTCCAAGGACCTGAGCAGTATATATTATGGGAAATACCTTGATAATCGCATTACTTCGATGCATGTAAGACATAATGGTGAAGATCGACAGCTTTCTAATGGAATGAATGGGATCATTCATTTTAATTATGATATGACGGAGATATTAATCGAGGACAATGGCAGCTATTATCACAGCAGTCAGGGGGGAGCACCTAGTAAGGTGTCTGAGAAGCTGATTAATCGAATTATTATGCCGAATAAAGCGATGATCAGTGAAAAAAACAATGGTGGTGTTGTGACTTATGGAATAGATAGCTTTAAGGAGAAGCTGATTCTTTGTAATGATAATTCCATTTATTACTTAAATGATAAGCTTCAATTAAAGGAGATTGGAGTTACAGGGGATATTTCCAGTATTACGCTATCACCGGACAAGGAAGAGCTGTTTTTTCTTGATCAGGACCAACGATTGATCAAAGCTTCAGAGCTTAAGGGAAAGGTTAAAAAGGTGGTACTGGCAACAGCGGTTACGGATTATGAGGTATTGAAGGATACGTCCAAACTATATTATCTACAAGATAAAAGCCTTTATTACCTAGAGGGCAAGAAAAAAGAGAAGCGGATCAGTGAAAAAGTGGAGGAGCTGTGCCGGAATGAAAAGGGCGATACAGTTTTCTTTCTAAAGGATTATAAAGAGGGAAAAGGAACACTCTACTATAGTCAAAGAGGCTTGGCTGAAGTACCGATAGTGGGCGGAATCAATGTAACTGCTCTAGGAGAGTGGAATTTTGGGGTCATTTATCAAAAGACAATAAATAATTCCAATGCGGTTTTTTATAACAGAGATGGTACGGACTTCACGTTTATCATGGATGGTATCGATTTACTGAACACAGAAGCACCGAAGGAGTAGGATGGAAGCTAATAATTTCGAAAAAATGATAAGTTTCGATTGAAAATGCCGTGATACTATGGTAACATGGTAAAGTGTTAGAGAGGAAAAATGATGATATAAAATTGTATTAACCCTTATAAATACAGGCAAATATAGTTTTGATAGATAACCGTATAATCAAGCTATTGAACAGGTGCCAATGATATGATTATTTTTATTCGATAATCTTATAGACAAACTTATGGTAATGTCTGATCTTACTATATATTTTGCTTCACATACTTTGGTTTGCAGCACGAATTAATGGAGGTTTTTATGATAGTAGACAATGTTCCTTTGGAATATCTTATTCCAAATATGCTTTCCGCAACCGGAACGACACTCAGTATTTTCTTTCTGACGATCCTGTTTTCGATTCCCTTAGGTTTTCTGGTAGCGCTCGGTCGAAGAAGTAGGATATGGATTATCAACTTTCCTATTCGTGTTTATCAATTGATATTTCGCGGAACCCCATTGATGCTGCAGTTGATTTTCTTTATGTATGCACCCTATTACATATTCGGATATAATTATAAGGATCGTATGGTCGCCTGTATTCTTGCATTTTCTATTAATTACGCAGCTTATTTCGGAGAGATATTCAGAGGAGGAATTGCAGCAATTCCGAAGGGACAATATGAAGCAGCCCGAGTACTTGGCTATACCAAGGTACAGACCTTTATGCGGATTGTGCTCCCCCAGGTTGTAAAGCATGTTATGCCTGCAACCGGGAATGAGTTGATGACACTGGTTAAGGATACCTCATTGGCACAGGTTATTGCTGTGGTAGAGCTATTCCGAGTTGCTACAACAACCCAGTCCAAGTATTTCTCCACCCTACCGATTATCATAGCTGCACTGTTTTATTTAATCATGAATACGGTGGTGGAGGTTAGCTTCAAGCTTTTGGAAAAGAAGCTTGATTACTACAAAAACTAAGAATATTAAGCCAACGCTTCGTTTAACTTAGCTATATGATTGCGCTAAGTGATTTGGGTAAGGTTCGTATTGCAGACACCCACATCGATTGTAAAACGCCTAATTATAACCTAAGTATCATTAACCTGGAGGTAATAATGCTTTTAATTGCAGAGAATATAGAGAAGAGATTTCATAATACGGAAGTGCTGAAGGGAATCACCCTGGAGGTTGAGGAGGGTGAGGTGGTTGCGATCATTGGTCCCTCCGGGTCCGGTAAATCCACATTGCTACGTTGTCTTACTCAACTGGAAAGAATTGACCGGGGCAGGATAGAGATTAATGAGAAGCTAATGGTTGATACGGAAGCAGGCCTTAGCTATGCGGATGCGAATACACTTCATGAAATTATTCTTGAAGTGGGATTGGTATTCCAAAATTTTAATCTGTTTCCTCATTTTAGTGTGCTTCGTAATATCGTTGATGCACAGGTGAAGGTGCTTGGCATCGATAAAAAGGAAGCCACGGAAAAAGCGTTTCTTCTACTGGATAAGATGAATTTAAGAGAGAAGGCCAATGCATTTCCCTGTGAATTGTCCGGAGGACAACAGCAGAGAATTGCCATAGCCAGAGCCTTAGCGTTGAATCCTCGTATCCTGTTCTTTGACGAACCGACCTCCGCGTTGGATCCTGAGCTTACGGGAGAGATTTTAAAGGTTATAAGATCCCTGGCAGAAGAGAAGATGACCATGGTGATTGTTACTCATGAGATGGCCTTTGCCAGAGATGTGGCGGACCGAGTTATTTTTATGGATGATGGCCTTATCGTTGAGCAGGGCACACCGGAGGAGGTATTCTCGAAATCCTCCAGTCAAAGAACCAAGGACTTTTTGCAGCGTTTTAATCAAATGCTTTGATAAAAGTATTTAATGCTTGCAATTTTTGGTTGCTTTTGCTATAATAACTATGGTGCAAAATGATAAGACTAATTAAGGAGTGGACGAAAGTCCACTCTTCTTATGTTCTATCGCCCTTATCTCTAGATTTTAGGGATTGGAATGTCACTTGTAATTTAATCAAATATTGGAAAGTAGGGATTTGAATGGCAAAGCATGAAGAATATGAGCGCAAGACTGAGCAGTTACTGGAGCCTATTTTAGCGGAGAATCATTTCGAATTGTATGATGTAGAGTATGTAAAGGAAGGTGGTAACTGGTATTTAAGAGCTTATATTGACAAAGAAGCAGGGGTCACGGTGGATGACTGCGTATTAGTGAGCAGAGCCTTAAGTGATTTACTGGATCAGCATGATTTTATTTCGGATTCCTATGTGTTAGAGGTCAGCTCCCCGGGACTTGGGAGACAGTTAAAAAAGGATAAGCATTTTGAACGAAGTCTTGGTGAAGAGGTTGAGGTTAAGCTTTATAAAGCAGTTAACAAGAAGAAAGAATTTGTTGGACTGCTGCAGGCTTATGATGCAACATCGATTACACTGGAGTTTGAAGACAGCACCACCATGGTAATACCAAGAACGGATATTGCTACGGTCCGGTTGACCTTTGATTTTTAAAGCATAAATCATAATCTTTTGGAACAGGAGGAAGAGACCTCCGGATCAATGGATTGATTTCACTATATTATGTAGGAGGATAATATCCTCCAATAAAATCAATGTATTTATACATTATGAAGGAGGATTTAATAAAAAAATGGATGGGAACAAGGAACTCATTGAAGCGTTAAACCAAATTGAGAAGGAAAAAGATATCAGTAAGGATATTTTACTTGAGGCATTGGAGAACTCATTGGTAGCAGCCTGTAAGAACAATTATGGCAGAGCTGATAATATTAAGGTAAATATCGATCGTATTACCGGTGAAGTTAACGTTTTTGCAATGAAGGAAGTAGTTGAAGAGGTGACGGATCCGATTATGCAGATCAGCCTGGCGCAAGCAAAGATGAAGGATGCGAGAAAAGAGCTTGGTGACTTGATGGCAATAGAGGTTACACCGAAGAATTTTGGACGTATCGCTGCTCAGAAGGCAAAGCAGGTTGTTGTTCAGAAGATCCGTGAAGAAGAGAGAAAGGTTCTTTTTACCCAGTATAGCGGGAAAGAGAAGGATATCGTAACCGGTATTGTACAGCGCTATGTAGGCAATAATGTAAGTA
>JAEYXC010000180.1 GCA_023428655.1 Bacillota bacterium
CAATACGGAATAATGTAACAACGGCCTGCCCAATTTACCTGTTCGAATCTTGAGAACGAGGAGGAAGAAGAATTATCTTCAACATTTTAATTTTTTTATTAAAAGTGTTCCGTCAATAGCTGTATCATAATACATTACAACCCGAAGGACAATATGCAATAAGAAGAGAGGAAAGGATTACCTCATATACACCCAGACATTTCATGAACAGAAAAAAGTTTAAGAAAGTTGAAATAAGGGTCGGAATGTGCTAGATTAAAAAAGAAATAGATTGTGTTAAATTGATATTGTCAATCGAGCAAATAGATATGGAAATAATAGCTTTATTAAATAAGCGTGGGGGATGACAGGGGCATGGAACATGGTAGAGCTTACGAAAAAAGGAGCGGGATAATATGCATACCTTATGTAAGGATATAACGAAGACAATATATTACTACAGAGATATTACCTACAACGAAAGGAGATAATGTATGAATACAGTGGATTATATTATAAAGACAATAGAGACCTTGGTTAATATACCAAGTCCCTCGGGCTTCACAAAGGAGATAATGGATTTTGTGAGGGAGGAAGCTAAGCGTTATGGTTACCCCAGTGAAATGAATCAAAAGGGCGGTCTGATCATAACGGTACCCGGAAGTGGCTCTGAAGCGATAGGATTATCCGCTCATGTGGATACCTTGGGAGCCATGGTGCGTTCCATTGATGCTGAGGGAACCCTAAAGTTTACTTTAGTGGGTGGCTATACCATGCATAGTGTGGAAGGGGCTTACTGTAAGGTGCATACCAGGGATGGAAGGACCTATACCGGAACAATTCTAATCAAGAGCTCCTCCGTACACAGCTATGATGATGCCAGAACCATTGAACGTACCGATCGTAATATGCTGATTCGACTGGACGAAATAGTGAAGAGCAGGGAGGATGTTTTGACGCTTGGAATTAATAGTGGTGACTATATCAGCTTCGATGCGAAATTTCAATATACGGACGCCGGTTTTGTAAAGTCAAGACATCTGGATGACAAAGCCTCTGTTGCTGTGCTACTTGGTATGCTAAAGGAAATGTCCGAGTCAGGGCTTGTTCCGGAGAAGAGCCTGCGGATTTTAATCAGTAATTTCGAGGAGGTAGGATACGGCGCAAGCTACCTTCCCCAAGAGATTAAGGAGTTCTTGGCAATTGATATGGGAGCCATTGGTGATGATCTGAATGGATCGGAGTATGCAGTCACAATCTGTGCGAAGGATTCTTCCGGACCCTATGATTATGAAATGACCAACCGACTGATTGCCTTAGCAAAAGAGAATGGGATTGATTATGTGATAGATATATTCCCCCATTACGCTTCCGATGTATCCAGTGCGCTTCGAGGTGGTAATGATATCCGCGGAGCCTTAATCGGTCAAGGAGTTCATGCCTCCCATGGAATGGAACGGACTCATCGACTTGGGTTGGAAAATACTCTAAAATTACTGAAGGCATATATTGGAGTATAGTATAGAATGCTCCTAAAAAATGCATGATAAGATGATCGAATAGAATAAAGCAGAAGAATGATAAATATAGATATTTTGTTCCTCTTATTGACAATAACTCAAAACAAAGTTACAATAATGGGGATAAATTAATCCGCTTACTTCTAATTTCCGTCCCTATATAACTGATAAAATAGTCTGCCGAGCGTTATGCTGCTCATGCAGATTATTTTATCGTTTAGATATAGGGACTTTCTTTATGATAAGAAGGGGTAATTTAACGAAGCCTGTTAATACAATTACGGGTTTAATTATCTTTATTCTTCTTTTCGCCCAGATTAGGGATAAAAGCAAAATAGAAGCCCATCATAGCACCGGTTACTATTCTTGAATCGGTAAGCCCCAGAATACCACAGACCATTTGAATTGTTATATGCAAAAAGGCAGCAAATAAAAGCCAAACCGTTGCATTGTAAACTGGGTTCAAGCGTCGGTTAATCAATGCCCAAAGCCTTTTGCTCCATCCAAGCTTTATTGATAACGTCATGAATAACGCCCCTGTAATCGCCATGGTAAGTAATTGTGGAATCAATGTTTTCATAGAAATACGCTCCCATCTTCTTTGGTTAACATTCATTATACATGAAGTAAGATTTTGTTGCAAGAAGTCAAGTTTTCGGATGATTTGAATAATTATAGGCACTGAAATCGTCATAAGAAATCAATTTTTTGTATAAAAGTACGAAAATGCAGTGCGGTTAAGTTTGCTTACTAGCAATATGTGGCACACAATGCTATAATAAATACATAGTTATTATAATGACTAAATTAATGCATAAGCTAATCAATCATAAGAACTCTGGAGGGAAAAAATGAGAAAAGTGGGAGAGGGCTTTGCTACAAAGCTAACGACAATCATGAATGGACAAAAGAAAATGCAAACAAAGGATGCTGCTTCGACGGAGGGAGCTGACACTAGCAAGGCGGACAATACTCCGATGAGAGGGAACAAAGAAAAGAGAGAAAAAGTCAAAAGAAAGATTAAAGAGACCAGGGATAGGGTGAAGTCGGAGCAGAAGGAGTTTCTTGAGAATGCGACGAAGGTTAAGCTCGTATCAACCCTTCGTTTTAAGCTGATTACATCATTCTTGGTGCCGGTTATCTTCATTATTATACTGGGTGTCGTATCCTTTTCGAGGGCATCACAGGGGATACAAAGTAATTATGAGAAAGCAACCGTGGATGCAATTAATATGGCAGGTGAATTCCTGCGCTTCGGGTTTGAATCAGTGAAGGCAACGGCGATACAGTATGCGAATGATGATATGATTGGGAGATATTTTCTCGACATTGATGATTCCTTTGAGGCGAATACGAATCGAAGAGCGATTTCCAGTTCTCTTATCGCCAAGCAGGTAACGGATGAGTTTATTGAGGATATCTATCTTTTATCGGATAAGGTAGATTCCATTACCACCTCCGGTGTATTTTATGAAAGCGGAATTGTTTCCGGTTTTGCCCAGACTGAAATAGGTCAATACTTAAGCAGCCATCAGACCGAAAATATCTGGGATGGTGAGGATACTTATCTGGATGAGCAGCTTCAGACGGATCCAAGTAACTATTCCATGCGTCTGATCAGAAGAATGTCCGACAGTAATTCTATCGTTGTCATCGAAACAAAGACGAAGGTAGTGAATTCCATATTGGAAGATCTGGAATTTGATAAGACAGGCTATCTGGGTCTTGTAACGAAGGATGGCAGAGAGATAATTGATTACTCTCTAAAGAGAGAGGATCCGAAAATCGATGTGGAGGCATTGAAGAAGGAGAAGATATTCTTGAATGAAAGCTTCTATCAGGAGGCGATTGAATCCAAGGAGACCAGTGGATCCGAGTATGTTGAGTATAAGGGTGATACATATTTATTCATGTTTACGAAGATTGGTCAGACCGGTAATACACTCTGTGCCTTAATGCCGAAAGCAACCATAACCAGTCAGGCCAATGCGATAAAGGATGTAACCTATGTTATTGTTGTTGTCGCCTGTCTTGCAGCAGTATTGATTGCCGCATGGTTATCCACCGGAATTGACAGAACCATTAAAGGGATCATCGGCAAGCTCAAGCTCGCTGCGAAGGGTGACCTGACCGTTCAATTTGATGCTAAGCGTAAGGATGAATTCTATATCCTGATTGAAGAGATACAGACTACCTTCGGCAAGATGAAGGAATTAATTCGTCAGGTTAAGGTGTTAAGTGGCGAAGTGTCTGAATCGGCCTCCAGTGTTACGAGGACATCTGAGTTATTCCTGAAATCCTCCGAGGATATTTCTTCGGCAATGAATGAGATTGAGCAGGGAATTAATCAGCAGGCTAAGGATGCGGAGGAATGTCTGGAACAGATGGACAGCCTGTCTCAGAAGATTGAAGTTGTGAGCGAGAATACGAAGGAAATCGGTCAGATTGCAGATAGTACCAAGAAGAGTGTTCAGGAGGGTACTGTAATCTCCAATGAACTGAATCAGCAGACC
Source organism: Bacillota bacterium (assembly GCA_023428655.1). Classification (GTDB taxonomy): domain Bacteria; phylum Bacillota; class Clostridia; order Lachnospirales; family Lachnospiraceae; genus Mobilitalea. The sequence continues at coordinate 4,013 of JAEYXC010000180.1, forward strand.
AGATCCACCATTGAGATAACTACGGACATTATTAAGGATATCGAGAAGCTTTCTGAGAAATCCTCCTCGATAAACAAGATTATTAACGTAATCAATGACATTGCAAATCAGACGAATTTGTTATCCTTAAATGCTTCCATAGAAGCAGCGAGAGCCGGGGAGCATGGAAAAGGGTTTGCAGTTGTGGCAAGCGAAATTCGTACCCTTGCGGAACAGTCCAAGAACTCTGTAAATGATATTAAGAAGATTATTGGCAGCATTCAAGAGGATACCACCACGGCAGTCGAGACAGCTCGTAAGGCTGAAAAGGTATTAACGCTACAGGAGAATGCCGTTAAGAATACCACAGATTCCTATACGAATATTAATGATAGTGTAGAGAGGCTTGTTGTATTCCTTACTCATATCACGGATAATGTGGCAAATATTGAAGAGGCTCGTATCAGTACCCTCGGTGCTATTGAGAATATATCTGCGGTTCTGGAGGAGATTGCGGCTTCCTCCAATAACGTAAATCAGACAGCAGCGAATCAGCTTGCCTCCGTGGAAAGCTTGAACAGCTCAGCTGTAAACCTTAATACAAACGCAGAGCATCTGGTAAGTGAGGTTCAAAAGTTTACGGTATAATATATAGTGCAATCGTAGAAGGGGATGTTGAAAAACCTAAGTTCAAGATGAAGGAAAGAACAACATGCTTCCCATAATACACTGTTTGACGGACGGATTGTTGTTTTGTATGACAAAGGCAAACATTTATGTTTGATAATTGGCAAACAAAACAATAAGATGTCCGTCAATCTGTGTGTGAGGGATGCATGTTGTTTTTTTCTTCTTTTATACTATGGTTCTTATAGCTCCTTCTTTTTTTTTGTAAATTTCTCGTTGACATACTGCAAAGGAGGTGTTATAGTGTGTATATCGAACATATACACTATAACAGTATATCTTCATAGATGAGGAGGTAGAAATGAATTTACTGATAAGCAATGCCAGCGATAAGCCAATCTATGAACAGATTACTTCCCAGATGAAGCAAGCGATTATTAGCGGAGAGCTGGAGGCAGGAAGCTTACTGCCTTCTATGCGAATGCTTGCCAAGGAATTAAGAATCAGTGTTATTACAACCAAGAGAGCCTATGAGGATTTGGAGCGCGATGGCTTCATTTATACGGTCATTGGAAAAGGCAGCTATGTTGCAGAGAAAAATATGGAGTTTGTTAGAGAAGAACAGCTTCGTATAGTAGAAGAACACCTGAGCAAGGCAGTTGCCGGAGCAAAGGCTGGTGGAATTAGTCTGGAGGAGCTTCTGGAGATCATAAGAATGATATATGAGGAGGAATAATTATGCCTAACATGGGCACAGCAGGGAGTAATGTAATCATGGAACAACGAGCGATAAAAGAACAACATAGAATACAGGCAGCAACGCAAGCTTCGGATGCTTTGGTGATCAGGAACTTGACCAAACACTATAAGGATTTTACCCTGGATAAGGTAAGCTTCACAGTTCCAAGGGGTACCATTATGGGCTTCGTCGGGGAGAATGGAGCCGGCAAGACCACTACTATTAAGGCCATCCTAGATCTGATTAATACGGATGGAGGAGATATTAGTATCTTAGGATACTCCTCTAAAAAGCTTTTACCAAAGGTAAAAGAAACCCTTGGAGTAGTATTTGACGGCAGCAATCTTCATGATAATCTCAATCTGCGTAATGTTGATTTTGTAATGAAGAATATCTATAAGAACTGGAATAGTGATACCTTTCATTCCTATGTCAAACGATTTGACCTTCCGGAAAGAAAAAATATCAAGGAGTTTTCCAGGGGCATGAAGATGAAGCTCTCTATTGCGATAGCTTTATCCCATGAAGCCAGACTGTTGATTCTGGATGAAGCGACCAGTGGCCTGGACCCCATGGTTCGGGATGAAATACTTGATATCTTCCTCGAATTTATCCAAGAGGAGGATCATACGATCCTCTTATCCTCCCATATCATTAGTGATATCGAGAAGATTGCAGATTATGTTACCTTTATCCATAAGGGTCGTATTGTTTTTAGCGAAAGCAAGGATGAACTGATTTATCAATACGGTATTATTCGTTGCCGGAAGGAAGAGCTATCCACAATTGATCGTAGCTATGTGGTCGGAGTTAGGGAAAACAGCTTTGGAGCTGAGGTTATGATTAATAAGAAGGATGCCTTCATGAGACGATATCATCAATATTCTGTTGAGAGAACCTCCATAGAGGAAATCATGCTTTTCATTAGTAGAGGAAAGGAGCTTCAATAAATGTTGGGTTTAATATGGAAGGATTTAATTAATCTAAAGAAGAATGTAAAAATATTCTCGATACTTGCAGTTTTATATGGCTTCATGGCATTTATGTCTGCGGATGCGAGCTTTTTCAGTAGTATGTTCACAATGTTGATCGCCATACTTACATTGAGTGTATATTCCTATGATGAGCTTGCCAGGTGGGATATATATGCCTTAACCATGCCGGTGTCAAGAGAGGACATTGTTCGTGGAAAGTATATTATCATGCTGCTACTTACCTTGATTGGATCGGTGCTCGGTACCCTTTCCACCATTGCAATCCAAATGATACAAAAGGGTACGCCAGCGTTGTACGGAATAGAAAACGCTTGGTTCGGGGGTGCTATTGTCATACTTTTCTATAGCGTTGCTTTACCATTTATTACAAAGCTTGGAGTAGAGAAGGCACGACTTATTTTCTTTGTAATTTATCTAATTCCCTTTGGGATTATATATTTTGTTGGAAAGGCAGTGGAGGCGGGAAATATGGTTATTCCTGATGCTTTAATCCGACTTGCCCATCAGGTAATGGATCATATCGCAGTTCTTACACCTATCGTATTAATTGTTGCCTTATTCATATCGTATTCAGTCTCGCTGAAGGTGTATCGTCAGAAGGAATTCTAGGAAGCTGGGAATTTTCATGAGGAAAAGGGCAGAATAGTGAGATAAAGATATAACCTTTTCGATTCAATAATCATAGTATAATGTATGAATTATTGAGCAGAAAGGGGTAACAGCTTGAATAACGACAATTTTAATCAAGATAGAGAGAACACAAATCAGAATGATTATGTACAGAGGCAACAGATGGGTCCCGGAGGATTTCCGCCAACACAACCGGGCATGCCACCTCAATTCAGGATGGAGGATCGGCCTAGATCCGCACCACCGGACTTTATTCCGGAAGCACCTAGAATGGACGGTAGACAGATGCAGGAAAATGAAAGGACCGGCTTCGGAGTTAACTTTGGACCGGGAGGACCGGGAAGACCAGGTGGACCCGGTGGACCAGGAGGACCGGGAAGACCCGGACGACCAGGCGGACCAGGAGGACCAGGAGGGCCAGGAGGACCCGGTGGTGGTATGGATTTTGGCAGACGTAGGGAGATGCGAGGCTGTTTATTCCGCTTCACCTATATCTGGTTATTTAACGGGAATGAATTTTGGTTCTATCCTACCTTTGTTGATAATCAGTTTGTGATGGGCTTCCGTTGGAGAAGAAACCGGTGGGAGTTCGAACGTATTAATCTGAGAAGAATTTTCTTCTTCCGTTGCTTTTAATTGAGGCTAAGTTGACCGTATCCTTGTGTTACTTCTGATTAAAGGCGATAAAAATGAATATCCCTTGACACGTTACGAATTATATTGTATATTTTTAAGAAGAATTTGACTATGAAGGTCAAATACGCCAAAGAATTGGTGTTTCATGATACAGAACAACCAAACGAATATCTTGATATTTTTACTTGTATGTAAGGTGAGTATATGTAACCTACAATGCAAGACAGACCAGCCACGAAGGTTGGGTAAGACCACAAAAATGGTTTTATTCACCGATGTGGCTGTTTTTTTGCCCAGAGGTAAATCAATTTGCAGGAGAAATGACAACGATGAGAAGGACTAATTTTCTAAAAAAATTCTTAAACCGCGGTGATCCCGATATCAGGTTAATCGTATTTCTTTTAGGTGCCTTAGCAATTCTGTCTTTGTTGCTTGGCGTTGGTCTCGGACCGGTTACGGTTGCTCCGGATAAGGTAGCAAAAATATTGTTAAGCCGTATACCTGGCTTAGAAGAGATAATACCGCGTACTTGGGAACAGCTTGATCAAAATATTGTTCTAGGGCTCCGCCTTCCCAGAGTTTGCCTCGGGATGGTGGTTGGTGCGTCGCTCTCAGTTACCGGTGTAACAATGCAAGCACTGGTGAGAAATCATCTTGCCGACCCATTTATTCTTGGCGTATCGTCAGGTGCCTCGGCCTTTGCTACCTTGGGTATGATCTTTGGAGTATTTTCATTTCTTGGCGAATATTCGTTGTCGATTAGTGCATTCCTTGGCGCGGCCGTTACCATTGTATTTGTTTATACGATCTCACGTGTGCGAGGGCGAATAAACATAACCCAGCTACTGCTTTCCGGTGTTGCAATATCAATGATAATGGATAGTTTTACTCGGATCATTACATTAAGTGCGCCCAACGCGCTTGGATTACATAACGCAACCTTTTGGATGTCAGGCAGTCTTGCCGGAGCAAAATGGGGATATCTTAAGCTTCCGCTAGCTGTTTTGCTGATATGCTCCGTTGTACTTATGATTAATTATCGAGGACTCAATTTGCTGCTACTTGGTGATGAGAGTGCAGGTGCGCTTGGTATCAATGTGCGCCGACTACAAAAGCTACTGATTCTGATCGCTTCACTTATGGCTGGAGTGACGATTGCCGTTAGCGGCTCCATTGGCTTTGTCGGTTTGATGGTTCCTCATTTTACACGACTGCTCGTTGGAAGTGATCATCGAAAGGTCTTACCCATAGCAGCCCTTTTAGGGGGGATACTTGTTGTATGGGTTGATGTAGCAGCTCGAATGCTCCTTGCGCCGGAAGAATTGCCTGTCGGTATTCTTACGGCGATTATTGGAGGACCACTGTTCCTCTGGCTGCTTAAACACAATAAAGAACGCAAGTATAAGTGACAGGAGGAAGAACGATGCGTTTGCAAATAGAAAATCTGACCTATTCATATGGCGATAAAGATGCTGTCGATGACATCAAGCTGCATGTGAAGAAAGGTGAGTTTGTAGGGCTTATTGGTCCAAACGGTAGCGGAAAATCAACCCTACTAAAAAATCTTTACAGGGCACTTGTACCAGACACCGGGAAAGTTATGCTGGACGGAGAAAACCTACTGACCATGAGCCATAAAAAATCAGCGCTGAAGCTAGGTGTTGTTGGTCAGGAAAACGATGTACCCTTCGATTTTCTTGTTGAGGAAATTGTTGCGATGGGGCGAAACCCACATAAGAAATTATTTGAGATCGATAATGCCCATGATAAATATATGGTTCATCATGCCTTGGAGCATCTCGGTATGGAGAATATGGAAAAACGAAGTTATCTTAGCTTGTCAGGCGGCGAAAAGCAACGTGTTATTATTGCGAGAGTTATCGCACAGGAGAGTGACTTTCTTATATTGGATGAGCCGACCAATCACCTTGATATAAGCTACCAACTTCAGATTTTTGATTTTATCAAACGTCTGGGGGTCACTGTTCTTTCCGCAATCCATGACTTAAATATGGCAGCACTTTATTGTGACCGCATCTATGTTCTGGAGAAGGGTAGGGTCGTCCTAGATGGCACACCGGCGGAGGTACTTACACCAGAAAATATCTTTCGTGTCTACGGCGTACGCTGTAGTACGATGATACACCCAATTACCGGCAAAATCTCAATTACTTTTTTGCCCGCTGGAATTGGTGTATAAATAACATTACGTACCGCTTCAGGAGGATTATCATGAAATCAATATTTATACCAACAGCAATGCTTCTTGCCCTCGTCTTCATTTTGTCGGGCTGTACAAAGCCAATCGATACAGTATCTGCGGTGCCTCCAAGCTCATCCGACACCCCAAGAAATTCCGATTACCCATTCTCCTTGAATAATTACGACAGAGAAGTTACTGTGTCCGAAAAGCCCCAGAGAGTGCTGACCCTTGGACCTAACTGTACGGAGCTTTTTGTAGCCCTCGGTCTGACGGATTACATCGTCGGTAACAGTCTTGAAAATCACAGTCGTGGACCACTTCCGGAATATGCCTGGGAATATGCAAAAATCCCGAAGCTCAGTTATGGCTCCGCTAGCCGAGAAGTAGTAGTTTCCAGTGGTGCGGACTTCATCTATGGCATCGACTGGGAATTTGGCGGTAACGGATTGGACATCAATGAACTATCGGGATATGGTATGACGACCTATATGAACTCTGCAGCAACCTTAGAGCAGCAGTATCAGGAAATCCTTGATATAGGAAGGATTTTTGGCATTACGGATAAGGCAGAAGCTTTTGTAGAGGATCAGAAGGCTCGCATCAAGGCCGTTGAGGACAAGGTAAAAGGCACGGATGCAGCAAAGGTTCTTGTTTACGACGGTAGCAATAATGGTGTGTTTACTTGTACTGGAATCAACTTTGAGTCCCTGCTTATAGGCATGGCAGGAGGCCAGAATCTGTTTGGTGACCTTAAGGATAAGGCATGGGTTACGGTCAGTTATGAGGAGATTCTTGCTCGTGAGCCGGACATCATTGTTATCCATGACTATGATGCACCTTCCGTTGAGGAGAAAATTGCCGAGATCAAAGCGAATGATATACTTGCTCAGCTTGACTGTGTCAAGAACGAGCGTTTTGTAATCATAGAGCTGGAAAGTGTGTTGCCCGGTAATCGAATGGCGTATGCGGTTGAAAAGCTTGCAAGGGGCTTCTATCCGGATCTGTTTCAATGATACAAGGGGAAGGAAGTCGATCGAAAGCTTTTCAACACATAATGAATAAGATGGTTATGATATTTACATGGGACTTGGTTCTGTATTTTACGGAGCTGAGTCCTCTTTCGTATCCTCCTTCTTTATTTCCTGCTCCTCCAATTCTTCATTGCTTACTGGATCCGTTACAGCAGTAACTTCTTCGACTGCTTGTGCAGAAGTACCAGCCTTACGGGCAGCAAATCCTGAGAATATAACAATCACAATTCCGATTAAGAAAAGGAAGATAGCAATAAACTGTGAGGTTGATAAGGGACCGATGGCACCACGCTCTAGGTCTCCGCGGAAAAATTCCAGAATAAAGCGCCCGGCACTATAAAAGGTTAGATAGAAGCCGGCTACCTGGCCTTTGGCTTTGGATTTCTTTGCTATCATGATCAGCACGAAGAAGTGGAGAAAATTCAAGGCGCTGGAGAGGGGCTGAGTAGGGATGAGCGGAACATTATTTGGCGCAAAATCCGATTCACGAAAGATAATGTGGAATGCACTGTCCGTCTCATGTCCGAAGCAGCAGCCTGCTAACACACAGCCAAGTCTTCCGAAGCCCTGGGCAAGAGCGATGGAGGGCATAACTAGATCAAAGTATTCTAGGAAATCTAACTTATGCTTACGGATAAAGAGATATCCGGAGAAGATACCGCCGATGATACCTCCGTATACAACAAAGCCTTGAGAGACATCCAATAATAAGGATGGGTCTGCTATGATATCCTTGATCTGTGTAATGTAGTATAGAAGCTTTGCGCCAAGCATTCCTCCAACCAGAGCCCAGATAAATAGGTTGAAGATTAGTTCATATTTCATTCCTTTCTTTTTCGCGCGATATTCCGTCGTGATATAAGCGGAGAGTGCTCCGATAGCGATCATCAGACCATAACCATAAATCGTTACAGGCCCGAGTGTGAATAATTCGTTCTTCATTATCTCAATTCCTTTCAAATCATATGTAAGTGATAAATATATCTTTCTTCAGTATACATAATTTCCTTAGAAAAGAAAATATCAACAAGGAAAATAATTATATATTTGTTTACCGTAAGTTGGAAAATATGTAAATAACTGTTGACAGCGTAACAATGTTATGTTACATTGAGCTTAACGTAATAGAACATTGTTACAATGACGTTTGTACATGGCAAGCGGGTCCGTAAAGCGTACTTTCCATGATATGCACCTAAGCAAGGTGAGAATAAAGCGTGAAGTACGCTCGGGTAGCAAGCTTGCTTTAATATATGCGAATACACACGGGAACGGAAGCAGCTCACACTGCCTGCTACTTCCGGTTGTAAAAATTGCTTTACATAAGGCGAAAATATTAAAATATAGAACGGAGAAAGGGGAAAGAAATATGCTGATATCGAAGAAAGAATTATTAAATGAAACGGGGATTTCCTATGGACAGCTTTACCGTTGGAAGAGAGAGGGGTTAATCCCGGAGGAATGGTTCATCAAACAGCCCTCTTTTACCGGCCAGGAGACAGTATTCCCGAGAGGTAAAATTATGGCTCGAATCAAAGCTATTCAGGAGCTTAAGGATAAATATTCCCTGGAGGAGCTGGCAAAAATTCTATCACCGGAGGTGGCGGAACGCTATTTTACAGTGGAGGACCTTGGGATGATTGAGGAGATTGAGGATAATTTGATCCCCGCCTTTGTTCAAGCCTTTCAGAAGAATAATTTCTCTTTCGTTGAGGTCCTTATCATGATTGCTTTAACTGATTTCAAGGCACATTCGGACGTATCAAGGGGACAGCTTATGGAGATTGTGGAGGGACTTAAGGGATATCTGCCAAAGATGAAGTCCACCGGCTATATCCTTATCCTTTTTGATCGACAGAAGGATTACTACGCAACCATCTATGAGGAACAGGCCCAGGTATATATTGATAGTAGATTAAGTATTGTAAAGGAAATTCATATTAATGATCTATCGAATTCGTTGAAGCTCAAATATAGAAACCGCTTTAATTTTAAGTTTGATCAGGAGCAGGAAAGTAATGAAACCCAATATAGCGTAGAAGGCTTAGGAGTGAACATGATATGAAACGTGGTTTGATAAGCTTAGGACAAAGGACTCTGCAAGGAGAATACGGGACAGTACTGGCAGCAGGGGCTCTACAGATATCGGATAGCCGGGTTAGGAGACTATCCGTTGCCGGTCAGCTACAAGCGAATAAGTCATTCTTCGGTAAGGTTTCATGTGCCGGTGAGTTAATAGGGGAGGAAATACAATTCACCAGACTATCTATATCCGGTTCTGCTAATTTGACCCAAATATGTAAGGGGGATATTGTATCAGTCAAAGGTTTTGTTGCAGCAGAGTATCTAGAATGTCGCATACTGCAAAACGGAATGGGGCAAAAGAAAAACGAAGGTAAGGAGGATGCCTTTGTATGTTGGCAGGGAATCTATCATGCAGATACCTTTGAGAGCTGTGGTGCGATATTAATGAGCTTTGAATACCGGTTTCGTAATATTATCAGTCATGCCGGCTTTCGTTGTCACGGCGAAATAGAATGCGAGAGCTTTTATAGTTTTTCTGATCTGGATGTAGAGTCTGTGAATGCGGAAAGAATATTTCTCTTATCCAGGGCTAATATTCGAGTTGGTCAATTAACCGGTACCCATGTATCGATTAAGAACAATTTCAAGGCGGATCAGCTATACAAAGGATTACCGAAGACCATGGTCTATCGGAAGCAGAAAAAGCCGAATCAGATTGCTGTAGTCGGATCAATAGAAGCAGATTATATCACCTTGGAATATACCAAAGCGGACTTCATTAGTGGGAATGATATTTATATCGGAGACATGTGTATCATTGAGTATGTAGAATATCGGAATAGTATCACAATATCAGAGAAGGCAGTGGTGAATGAGGTGGTAAGGATATGAACAATGAGAAGATAGAAGGAATCGGATCAATTCATGGAGGAGATTATAACGATATTATAGTGGATGGAATGGGAAAGCTGAAGGGAGTCGTTACCGCCGAAAAGGTAATTGTATCCGGGGCCTTCAAATGCAAAGGGGAATTAACGGCAAAGGAGCTTCAGATTGATGGATTTGCGCGAATTCATAAGAATATCAAGATGAAGAGGCTGGCGCTACAGGGGACATTAAAGCTTCGTCATGCCGATGTGAATGGAGACCAGTTTCAGGGTGAGGGTTTGTTGACATCAACGGGTACTGTTTGTGCGGATGAAATAATGCTTCGCGGGATATGCTCGGTGAAAAAGATGCAAGGTGATATTATAACCATACATAATGATCTTGGTACGATAAACCGTGCTGTTAAAAAGCTGAAGCTGTTGGCCTTTCTATACTTCGGAAGACGGATCAGCTTCGATTACAGTCTGGTGGACCAGATAGAATGTACCTCCTTATATGCAAGCAGAATCAAGTCCAAGGTGGTACGTGCCAATCATATTGAGCTGGGGGAGGCTTGTGTTATAGATCGACTGTATTGTGATGGAACAATGATTATTGATCCAAGCTGCAAGATCAGAAAAATATATTCGAAAAATGAGCGAAAGGCATCTAATTCCGAGGAGAAAAATAGTATGGCAAATATGACAATCAAAAAGATATTGGATCTATATAAGCAGGAAACCATCAATGAGGAGGAAGCAGAGTTAATGCTGAGTGCAGTCCTTGCTAGCAGCTCTACGAATGCGCTCAGGGAGGGTACGGATAATGGGATAGCAACACCCTGGGAAGAGGATGGTAAGCTACGATTGGTTGCATTTATTGGTAAGAGGCTAATGAAGAGAGAAGAAGCTGGACGGAACCAGTTTACGTTTTCTTATGAAGGGAAGGCCTTGAATGTAGAATGTCATGGTAGCTTAACCTGCAATGATGTCTTAGGCGATGTATCAGCAGGTGGCTCCATTAGCTGTAAGAATATCGGTCAGGATGTGACATGCGGGGGAAGTATTACTTGTAATGATATCGGAGGAGATATAACGGCTGGAGGAAATATGAGTAAGGGGAGCCAGTAGGAGGGAGAATGAAGAACAAAACGAAATATAATACCTGGCAAAATATTTGCTATATTGTTTCAATGGCTTGGGTAACCGATAGAGCAATATTTCTGTTTTTTACTATGTTTACCATTGCCTCAGGAGCTTTACCCCTGATCAATCTACTGTTTCCAAGATACATTTTACAGGAGCTGATGGTTGATCAACGATGGAGGATGCTGATTACTTTAATAGGCGCCTACTTTCTAACCAGTGCCTTGGCAGGTTTTGTGAAAGCATATATCAATCAGGCTTATTTTCCGAAGATGATACATGTCCGATTTCAGTTTATGAGAATGCATCATAGGAAATGTATGGAGACGGATTTTAAGAATACAGAGAACCCGGATTTTTTGAATGATAAGGAGACGGCCTTTCGTTGCCTAAGTAATAATCAAAACGGAATTGAAGGTATGTTGCATAAGCTTTTCTTCTTGGGTGGGAATATCTTCGCTATTCTAGGCTATATGACAATTATATCCATGCTCAACGGTTATATTCTGCTCTATCTGATGATCAATGTTGCGATTAGCTTTTACTTTGCTTACCGGGCAAGGAGGTTTGAGCATGATAGGAAGGATGAGATTTCGGAAAATGACCGTCGCTCCGGATACGTCTATGACCTGATGTATAACTTTGCTTATGGGAAGGAGCTTCGCATTAACAGCTTATCCGGATGGATTGCCGGGATATTTCAGAATTATAAGGGTAAAAGGTTGATAATCCACAAGAAAATAAGGTGGAAATATTTCCGTGCAGGCTTGATCGATACCGTTATGTTAATAATTCGGGAAGGTGTTATCTACGCTTATCTGATCTATCTTATCCTTGAAGGAAGAATGAATATTCCGGAGGTTACCATGTATTTTGCCGCGATCGCAGGCTTTGCAGAGTGGATTAATCGATTGATTGGAGATGTTGCCCACATCAGGGCGCAGAATCTGGATGTTTGTGATTACCGCAAGTTCATGGAAGAAGAGGAGGAAAGGAGCGAGGAATGTATCCCGCTGCCCAAGGGCCCCTATGAGCTTGAGTTTCGTAATGTATCCTTCCACTATCCGGGGAGCGAAATTATGATTTATAAGAAGCTGAATCTCAAGATACCTGTTGGCCAAAGGCTAGCCATTGTCGGACATAACGGTGCCGGTAAGACCACCTTTGTAAAGCTGCTATGTCGGCTCTATGATGTAACGGAAGGGGAGATATTACTCAACGGAATTAATATAAAGAGATTTCGAAGGGAAGAGTACTTTGGCATCTTTTCCACTGTGTTCCAGGAGGTGAAGATTCTCGCATTCTCAGCCGGTGAGAACATTGCACTAGTGGAGAAGGAGAATATCGATAAAGCGTTCATGAACCAAGTCCTGGAACAGGCAGGGATAGCAGCTAAGATTGACTCCTTGGAGAAGGGTGTGGACACCAGCTTACTGAAATTCTTAGACGATGAGGGAATTGAACTATCCGGTGGTGAAAACCAGAAGATCTCCATCGCTAGAGCTCTATACAAGAACGCTCCGATTATGGTACTGGATGAACCGACGGCTGCGCTGGATGCTCTGGCAGAATACGAAACATATCTGAACTTTAACCGAATGGTTGGTAATAAGACGGCAATCTATATCTCTCATCGTCTGGCCTCCACCTTATTCTGTGATACTATAGCGATGTTTGAGAATGGAGAAATTGTAGAGTATGGTTCCCACGAGGAGCTATTGGCAAGGAAGGGCAAATATCAGGCGATGTTCGAAACGCAAGCAAAGTATTACAAGGATGAGGAGGCTATTGCATGAAAAAAAATATTCGAATAGCAATTCACTTTTTAAAGCTTGCTCAGAAAATGTCCAAAACTTATATTCCGTTGTTATACGGTTCAGCGATAATAAAGGCACTGTCACCCTTTCTGAACATTATTATGCCGAGGTTTATCATTGATGAGCTGATGGGTGAAAAGCGTATCAATCAGCTAATTCTCTATGTAGCAATAACAATTGTCGGAAACGGTCTGTTCAACCTGTTGATTAAGCTTTTGGATACCAAGGTTGAAATCGCCAATTTCGCTATGGTAAGCAGCTTTGAGCTTCATATGGGTAAGCACATCATGAATATGGATTATGAGAATTTGGAGGATCCCGAGATTTTAGATCAAAAGGAGAAAGCCATTTTCCCTATCAATAACCAAGGAGTGCTTTGGAGAATGTTCAGCAGTATGATTAATCTGCTTCAGAGTGCTATTACCATCATTGGATTGACTGTATTTGTAGCTACATTAAATCTATATTTGCTTATCATCATTGTAATTATTATGCTGATCAATGCATCCTTACTAAATAAACAGCAGAAATTGATCTTTGAGATGAACCAGGGATTGATTCCGCTGAACCGAAAAATCGGCTATTATATTACTCTCATTAGTGATTTTTCCTTTGCGAAGGATATGAGAATTTTTAATATGGCACCCTTTATTCTAAAGAAGGTGGATGCATACAACTTAAAATCGCTGGATCAATTCGGAGCTTATTTTCCGAAGTATGGCAAAGCGGACGGGATATCTGCAATTAATATTCAGATCCAGATGCTGGTGGTATACACCTATATGGCATGGCAAGTTTTGAAGGGCTTCATGGGGATTGGCGAGTTTACCATGTATATTGCGGCGGTCAATAACTTCTCCACCAGTGTATTTGGCATTCTATTTCATTTTGTTGAGTTTATTCAGAATTGCAAGTATCTGGAGCAGTACCTGGAATTTGAGCAGCTACCGGTGAAGAGTAAGCCCGGCAACAGAAGGGTTGAGAGGAATAGAGGAATTGAGATTGAATTTCGTAATGTCTCCTTCCGATATCCGAGAAGCCGGGAATATACGTTGAAAAATGTATCACTCACCATAGGTCCCGGTGAAAAGCTCTCCATTGTGGGCCAGAACGGAGCCGGTAAGACAACCTTTATAAAGCTTTTGTGTAAGCTCTATGAGCCACAGGAGGGAGAAATACTAATTAATGGGGTGGATATCAGGGAATATAGCCGGGAGGAATACAATGATCTCTTGTCCGTTGTTTTTCAAGATTTTAAGCTGTTCTCCTTCTCCGTAAGGGAAAATATCTCCTTCCATCATAGGATGAATGAAAAAAGACTCTACCATGCGCTGGAGAAGGCTGGTTTAAAGGAGAGAATTGACAAGCTATGTCAAGGAATTGAGACCTCAATCTATAAAAACTTTGATAAAGAGGGAGTGGAGCTTTCCGGGGGTGAGAACCAAAAGCTAGCGATTGCCAGGGCGGTATATAAGGATGCACCGATTGTGGTGCTGGATGAGCCGACGGCAGCGCTAGATCCTTATGCTGAGTACGAAATATATTCGAAGTTCCATGAGCTGACGAATAATAAAACAGCGATATATATATCCCATCGCTTATCCTCCTGTCGTTTCTGCGATCGAATCGCGGTATTTGATCATGGTGAGCTGGTTGAATATGGGACTCACAAGGAGCTGGAAAATCAGAGAGGACTATATAGCCAGATGTGGAACGCGCAAGCGAAATATTATGCCTAAGTAGTTTTGGTACCCTGTTTCTATTTTTTGACGAAAATAATATGTGAATCCTTTGTCTTAGTACTTTAGATTCTTAACCTTATTAACCATGTTAGCTGTGCCCGAATATCAGATAATATCCAGCATATTTAACTTATTTGTTAAAAATAAGATTAAATATGGGGTATTATTTGAATTCAATACTATACAATTGGTGAAAAATCTGGCATACTTATAAATGTAATACCATTTGTTGGGATATATGGTAAAATTGAGAGTATTATCAAGATGGTTAGGAAAGGAAGATAAATAATTAAGGAGGAACAGTTATGGCAGTACAAATTTATCAACAGCGTAGAGATATGATTAACGGAGGCAGTGGTTTCTATTTTGGGCCTGCCGGTACCGGCAAGACCTATGCCTTAAAGCTTGAAATTGAGCACGTTCTTGAGAATACAGAGGGGACTGTATTTGTCATTAGCAAGCATAATGAGTTTAATGAATTGGTTGAAAAATATGATGGAATAGTGATTGATCCGACGATCCAACCTTTGAATCCATTGATTATTCAGGATGCCGGAGAGATGAGTGAGCGAGATGTTGTATTTTTAAGTAAAGTCAAGTTCAGCCTAGCTAGATTACTGATTGAAACGAAGCTTCCAAAGCTGACGAATTTGCAGAAATATCTGATTGAACAGGTAATGTTAAAGCAAAGTCTTGATTGTGGAGAATTGGATTGGAATCACTTTGCACTTGCCTTCAATAATATGATAGAGTCCTATGCAAGTAAGAAGATTGCTAAGAAGCTGGAGGATGTAAAAGCTAGTCTAGGTAAAATAGCAGTGGAGCTGAATCTGGAGCCTATTAATACAGACAATTTATTATTAAAGGATACCTTCCTTGAGGAATTAAAGGAGTTGGCGACGGCTGTTACTGAGTTAAATCAATTAGCGGAGGGTAAGGAGCAGATTAATATCGGTAGCCACCGACTGGTTATTTATGATATCACTCATGCAGCGAAAGCCGATGCGGATAAGTTTTGTCTCATGGCGATTGAGGATGTTTGGACACGACTCAATGGTGTAGCTCCGATTACCGGGGCAAGACTTCTGATCGATGATGCGGATACGCTCTTCATGCGTTATGATAAATACATGGCAATGATGTATAAGTTATCGAAAGCCCAGGGATTTGTCATAACAGCAGCAATTGAAGAAACAGTAGCCTTTTTGGCAAAGCGCCTGAGCTTCCGCAAAATAACCGGCTATTTTGAGATCTTCGGTCATTCCATGGATCATATTGAGGTTCTCAAGCCTCTCTTTAGTTTGAGCCCGGAGGATATTGACTGGTTGGCTAAGGCCCCGAAGGGACAGAAGCTGGTATTATGCGGCGGTAACCGTTTCCTTGTAAAGGCAATCAAGTAAATAGTACATAGATGATTGGGTTAGCTTAGAATAATCCATAAAGATAAAAATGCTCCCATGATTATTCGTGCGGAGCATTTTATGATTGGAAAGGAAGGAGTTCACAATGAACGTAGTAGATGCATTTTGGCAAAGATTTTTGGAGAAGAAGCAATTAAGTCAGGATACAAGGTACCTAGAGGCCTTTCATTTTGAAATGACGAAGGAGGGGGCCAATTACTTATTAGAGCTGGTTTTGTCCGGTCAGAAGAGGGCAACCTCAAGCAGCCTTCTTGTTTGGGATATGGAAGGAAAAAAGCCACAAATCGGTGATTATAGTATTGTCACTGATTGGGATGGAAATCCCAGGTGTGTAATCCGAACCGTTCAGGTTACTGAATTGCCATTCAATGAGATGACATATGATATCTGTAAAAGAGAAGGAGAAGACCAATGCTTAGAGACTTGGCAGCAGAAGCACAGGACCTTTTTTGATATGGATGGAAAGGAATTTGGTTATGGCTTTACAGAGGATATGATGGTACTGTTTGAGGATTTTGAAGTGGTATACATTGAATAAAGGAGGATTATTAAATAACTCTTATAAGGCTCTAATACGGAGTAAATTAACAATATCGCTTCGACAATAGGGACAGGTTCCTTTCTCATTGTTTAAGAGGAAGAAATTCTAGAGGGTAATCGCTGTAACCTATTTCACGATTTCATCTAGGCACCCTATTCAAGCATTTTTTATTCTCCCTTTTTCATAATAATTTGGGAATAAACCATACATATGTACTATAGTTTATAGATTGACACTAAATGCAATTGATTAGGAAAATATGATGTGATAATCTATAGATATGAAAGATAGTCATTTTTTTGACATTATGGTAATAATCCGAAGTACATTATAATATTAACAGGAAACGTGGGATAATATGGGGAATAATTATGATTTAGCGAATAATCAAATCGGAGCAGCAATTCAATATTTTCGCGAATCCTATGGGATTACGCAAGGTAAGCTATGCAAGGGATTATGTTCCGTAGCTACGTTGTCGCGGATCGAAGCGGGAGAACGTGACGTGGATTCCTTATTGCTGGAAACCCTATTGGAACGTCTGGGAAAAATGCCGAACCAGTTTGAATTAATACTGACGGATTTTGATTATTTAGTTTATCAAAATAGAGTAAACATTAAGAACCTGATTCAGGATGAGAATTGGGAGAAGGCATATGAGCTTCTTCAGGAATATGAGAAGCTAACGGCGTCTAAGGGAAATGCTCACATGCAATTTGTGGCTTATTGCAGGGCATTATTAAATGAAGCTCAGGGAGGTGCTGTTGAGGATACAATTAAGCTGCTAATGGAAGCGATATCCTATACAGTACCGGATTTTAAGACCTATAAGATTAAAGACTATTATCTAAGCAGCAATGAGCTTGGTATTATTATCGATATCGTACAACGAATGATTCTGGCAGAGCTTGTTGACAATGCGAAGGATGTTCTGGAGCAGGTGATTGAATATTTAGAGCCCTTGGCATTAACAGAGGATACCATACAAACCTATACAAAGGTATCGGTAATTGCATGTAAGCTATATTTGTGTGAAAACAACTTCATGAAGACAATAGAGATGTGTGACAAAGCATTAGAAAAAAGCAAAGGAAGCCGTAGGATGGATCATCTTGGTGATCTATATCATATCAAAGCAAAAACTACGGAAGAAATATTGAAGCAACAGCGAAAATGGGCTTCATCAAACAAAGAATGCATTCGGTATTATCTGCAGGCGTATCATATATTTCACTTTTTGGAGGAATATGCAGAAGCGGATTCCATTAAGAAGCAGCTTGAGGAGGTATATAAATGGGTAGATATCGATTAGGTGATATTGTTCGTATGACAAGGAAATCCTTGTCTATTACACAGGAACAATTATGTGACGAAATCTGCTCAGTCGAAACTCTCTCAAGAATTGAGAATGGAAGTCAGAATCCAAGCAGAGATGTCTACGAATTGCTGATGGAGCGTATGGGACGAATTCGTGACAGAGCATATTCGCTGCTCTCTGTGTCTGATTTGAAGGTTCTGGAGCAGATTAAATTATTTGAGGATTATATCAGGTTGTTTGAATTTGATAAAGCGGACCATGTTCTTAAAGAGATTAAGAAAATAGCAGGGGGCTCTTTGTTGGATCAACAGTTTACCATTCGAGCGGATACAATTGCCAATTATTACCTTAAGCGTATCAGTGCAGAGGAATGTCTGGAGGGTTTCCAGAAGGCAATTCAATTGACCATACCAAAGTATGGGAGTATTTCATTGACAAATTGGCCCTTAAGCTACAATGAGGCTTTGTTGCTGATTAACATATCTAATGCTTATTCTGAAAAAGGTGATTATGAAAAAGCAATAGAGGTTATCAAGGAAGTATATTTAGCTATGAAACAAAGCTATGTTGAAGAACAACAGAGAGTATTGTTGCAGGTGATTATTGCCAATAATCTCTCTAAGTGGTACGGCTTAACCGGACACCATCATGAAGCAATTGAAATAGCAAATGAAGGGATACAAATATGTAAAAAAAGTAAATTAGGAAATGCACTACCAAATCTCTTGTATGGAGTTGCATGGAACAAAGAACAATTGATTAATATGGGCAAATTATCATCTGACATAAAACGAGAATGCTTAAGTTATTTTAAGCAGGCTTTCTATATTGCATCAGTAATGCGGTTAACAGTAATAAAGCAACTAATCAAAGAGCATATATTGACCCACTATAATGTATTATTGGAGGTAAATGAGGACTAAGCCGTAATAATAGCAGGAAGATCGCTAGCAGTAATAATGGCAGGAAGATCACTAGCGGTAATAATGGCAGGAAGATCACTAGCGGTAATAATGGCAGGAAGATCACTAGCTGTAATAATGGCAGGTAGATCACTAGCGGTAATAATTGCAGGAAGATCACTAGCAGTAATAATGGCCGGAAGATCACTAGCGGTAATAATGGCAGGAAGATCACTAGCGGTAATGATCGCTGGAAGATCACTAGCAGTAATAATGGCAGGAAGATCACTAGCGGTAATGATCGCTGGAAGATCACTAGCGGTAATAATGGCAGGAAGATCACTGGCAGAAATGATAGCGGGAGCATCACTGGCTGAGATAATAGCGGGCATATCACTAGCGGTAATAATAGCAGGAAGATCACTTGCTAAGGTTTGTCCAGCAGTTTCGTTCGCATGTGATTCACCAAATATAAGTATTAAGCTTGCAAGTACCAGTACCATAGAGAGAGAGATAATTCTTTTTTTGTTTTTCATTTTTAAATCCTCCTAATTTTTATTGTTTTAATATGGGAAATAGCTTGTTTTTGAATTAAAAACACGTCCTACGTGTTTTTAATTTTTAATTTAAGTAAATTATATTCTGGGCAAATAGTAAAAACCATGTCGTATTTGGAAAATTTGATTCGAATTTTCCAAATACGACATGGTTTTTTGGCGCCACATCTTATATTATATATTTGACAAACTATTAATGTTATAAACAACAATATCAGTTTCATAGGTGTTTATTGAATTAGGATTAAAGGACGCCAGTATTTTACGGACGCTTTTTAGTAACCAGATGAGAACAAGAGAGAAAAATATGGGAAAAGCAAATTTAAAGCCAGCATTTAATGATGATTTGACCGGTTTACCTAAAATTAATTTACTGCGGAATGTTATAACCGATTATATTGTTCGGAGATCCTGCAACCAAACTGCAGGAGGGGATAGATTTGCTCTTGTTTATCTAGATATCAATAACTTTACGTTTCTTAATGAGACATACGGTTATAAGGTATGTGATAAAGTGATCAAGTATTTAGCAGAATATCTTGCCGCTAAGGTTATTGAACCCAATTATGTTACCAGAGTAACCAGCGATAAGTTTGCAATTTTATGTACTGGTATTGAAACAAAAGAACAGATATATGATTTAATCGAAGATATAATCAGTGATGGCTGTCATATCTGCTTTACGGATTATGTATTCTATATTACGTTGAGTGCCGGTATTGCATTGTTTCCTGAGCATGGTAGAGATATCGATACTTTGATGAAAAAGGCTGAGATGGCCGGTTATCTTGCGAAAAAGTCCGGCAAGGACATTGTTTTATATAGTGATGAGCTTCAGAAGGACATGGTCGAACAGGTACAGCTGATTAATAAGCTTCAGAATGGTATCGAGAAGGAAGAATTCACTTTGTTCTATCAACCTGAGTATAACCTTAACACGAATGAGATTATTGGTGTAGAAGCATTGGTCCGATGGCCTCATCCGGAAAACGGATTTATTTCACCGGATGTTTTCATACCCATTGCGGAGAAAACAAAGCAGATTTATAGTCTGGAGCGATGGATTATTAACGAAGCCCTGCAACAAAAGGTTCAATGGGAGGAGATGGGACTTGCCAATATAGAGCTGTCCATTAATCTATCCAGTAAAACCTTGGAAAGTGAGAGTAATTTCCAGAGAATTGAAGAGATTATATCCACTTATCAGGTGGACTATACAAAGATTATTTTCGAGATTACGGAGACAATCATCCTGACACAGGTTGATTTGGCGGTAGAAAGGTTGAACCGACTCAGAGCATATGGGATTAAGATTGCTTTGGATGATTTTGGAACCGGATATTCTTCTTTAACACATATTATGAAGTTACCGATTGATATTATTAAGATAGATAAGAGCTTTATACAGTCCATACCGCATGGGAATGAGGAGACGGTAATAACACAAAATATCTTATCCCTGGCCCGTGAATTGAATTTTAGAGTGGTAGCAGAAGGAATAGAGACACAGGAACAAT
>JAEYXC010000211.1 GCA_023428655.1 Bacillota bacterium
CCCTGGCAAACCGGTTCCATCTTGGGGAAGATACCATCAAAAAGATTGTATATGGGAAAAAATCGTTATAATCATTTTACTCCTATGCAGTTACAAGTAGCTGTGAGATAATACAAGTGACCGGTCAATTTCGTAGGAAAGGGGATGGTTATGTTGATCAAAAGTATAGAGGTGTTTGAAGTTTAATACCCTAAAAAGAGGCAGTGAGCTTGCTCGCTGCCTCTTTTGAATCAATTTTTGAATACAAATAATTCTTAAAGTCGTTAAAAAGGAATGGAGATAACCGGGAAAAGCTGATATAATGATGCTATTCCTTTGGAATATATTCCATGGAATAGGGGAAGAGAGTGCTTCATAAAGATACAATAAATAGAGAAAGGCATAGGTAACAGGGCATGTTAGTTGAATTATTGAAAGTTATCATATTGGGTATCATCGAAGGAATAACCGAATGGCTGCCAATCAGCAGTACCGGTCACATGATTTTGGCGGAGGAGTTTATTCATTTAAAGGTAACGGATGAGTTCATGGAGATGTTTCGCGTGGTAATCCAGCTGGGAGCGATTTTCGCGGTGGTTATCCTTTATTTTCATAAATTAAATCCCTTTGCACCCAGCAAATCAAAGGATGAGAAAGCAGCAACCTGGGATATCTGGTTTAAGGTGTTGGTGGGATGCATCCCGGCCGGAATTTTGGGAGTTCTATTTGATGACTGGTTTGATGCGAATTTTTATAATTATCAGACGGTGACTATTACTCTGATTGTATACGGTATTTTGTTCATTGTCATTGAGAACCGTAACAAGGGTAGAGCACCAAGGATTACGAAATTCAGTGAGCTTACCTATACTACCGCTCTGCTGATTGGTATTATCCAAATTCTTTCTATCATCCCCGGTACCTCCCGTTCCGGCAGTACGATATTAGGAGCTATATTGCTTGGAACCTCCAGATATATTGCAGCGGAGTATTCCTTCTTCTTATCCATTCCGGTTATGTTTGGCGCAAGCTTTCTTAAGATAGTCAAATTCGGCTTGAATTTTACCGGAACAGAGTTAGCTATATTGGCAATGGGTATGCTGGTGGCCTTTGTGGTATCCATACTAGCTATTCGCTTCCTAATGGGCTTTATTAAGAAAAATGACTTTAAGGCCTTTGGTTGGTATCGCATCGTACTTGGTATCGTGGTACTTCTGTATTTTATGCTGCTGGGATAGTTGTAGAATAAAAAAGCAAGAAAGCATTAGGTAAAAGAATAAAAATAGTGTAATCTAAGTCACTCGGGAAGAATTAATGATAGGCTCCCGTTGCAGTTGACTGCTTTTTATGGAAGTGATCAGCTACAATGGAAGCCTATCCGTTAAGGGGAGTGACTTTTTTATTTGTACTAAGTCTTAATGGATGCTACTTAGGGCTATTTATCTGAGCGGCTCCTTTCGTGCTTACCCTCATGAACTCCAATAATCTGACCATTGACGATACCCACATCCGCATTTTCCTTCGGTTTCATTTTACGAAGCTCCGGATTGCTTTTCTCCCGGTCCTTTTGTCTGTTTTTATTGTTATCCATGTGCGGCTCCTTTCTTTCGCTGGATTTTTATTCGTTTTCACGTTACAATAATAGAATACCCTCTTTTGGTGGGGATATTATCTATCTATTAATTTATTACTACTGAAGTTTTTTAATATGAAATGGATATATACATTTTTAAAAAACTGGTTTATAATTTCCTTTGATCTGCATGATCTGCATGATCTGCATGATCTGCATGATCTGTAGGATCTGTATGATCCGCATTATCTGTAGGATCTGTATGATCTGTATGATCTGTATGTTTGCTCTGTATGATCTGTATGAAATGTGTGATTAGAGATAAGAAATAGATTTGGATTGGTTTGGAAGAGTCAATCGGTTACGATTAGAGAAAAGAGGTTAGCAATGACGCGTACAAGAGATGGCAGCAATGGGATCACCGAAGGGGTGATTTGGAAGCAGATATTAATCTTCTTCTTTCCGTTGCTTTTTGGTACATTTTTTCAGCAGCTTTATAATACAGCGGATGCAGTGATAGTCGGACGCTTTGTCGGAAAAGAGGCTCTATCGGCAGTTGGAGGTGCCACAGGAACTCTAATTAATGTTTTTGTTGGCTTCTTTGTTGGAATATCAACCGGTGCAACCGTAATTATATCCCAGTATTTTGGCGGAAGGTACAAGGAAGAGGTAAGCAAAGCGGTTCATACGGCAATAGCAATGTCAATCGCCGGTGGCGCGATTATCATGCTGATTGGCCTATTGGGTTCACCGGCTGCTCTTCGTATGATGGGAACCCCGGAGGAGCTGATGCCGGATTCCTTAACCTATATTCGAATCTACTTCGTAGGAATGATAGCCAATTTGGTATATAATGTGGGAGCCGGTATACTGCGTGCTATAGGGGATTCGAGAAGGCCACTTTATTTCCTCGTCATCAGCTGCTTTGTGAATATTATATTGGACCTTGTATTTGTAATCGTATTTCATTGGGATGTTATGGGTGTTGCCTTAGCGACTATAATCTCGCAGCTTGTCAGCGCGGTATTGGTCTGTATTACGTTAATGAGATCTAAGGATATCTACCAGCTTCGATGGAAGGAGCTTCGCTTTCATAAAGAAATATTACGAAGAATTATACGTATTGGTCTTCCTGCAGGCTTCCAGTCCTTGATGTATTCCTCCTCCAATGTGTTCATACAGGCGAATCTGAACACCTACGGAACGGATACCATTGCTGCGTGGACTGCCTTTGGTAAGATAGATGGTATCTTCTGGATGACGATGAATGCCTTTGGTATCGCCATAACCACCTTTGTCGGACAAAATTACGGAGCAGGAAGCTATGACCGTGTGAGAAGGGGTTCTAAGGTGTGTCTTCGCATGGCATTGTCCGTTGCTATCGCACTAAGTGCTGTTTTATATTTTACCGGACCGTATATCTATTGGATATTTACTACGGATACCCAGGTAATTGAGAAGGGGATGAAAATTCTTCGCATTATGGTACCGACCTTTTGGACCTATGTATTTATAGAAATCTTCTCCGGATCCCTACGCGGAATGGGAAATTCCTTCATTCCCATGATACTGACCAGTATGGGTGTCTGTGTACTACGTGTGGTTTGGATATTTACGATTGTTCCCCTAAGGCCGGAGTTAAGTACCTTAATCTATAGCTACCCGATTACCTGGTCCGTAACCTCCGTGCTTTTTATCATTTATTATATCTATTACACGAAGAAGCAGCTACCGCAGCGCTGGGCATAGGCTTTTTCCTTAGAATAAGAAAGGTGTGTCGAATGAGAAATATTAAATTAACCATAGAATATGATGGAAGCCGATATCTGGGTTGGCAAAGACTTGGTAAGGGAGAATCGGACAATACCATTGAAAATAAGCTTCTGGAGCTGATTAAGAGGATGACAGGGGAAGAGGTGGAGTTGAATTATGGATGCAGAACTGAGGTTGGTGTCCATGCTTATGCGCAGATTGCAAACTTTAAAACCAAGACGGATCTTAAGCTTTATGAGATAAAGAATTATTTCAACCGTTATCTTCCCATGGATATCGCAGTGATTGAAGTGGAGGAGGTTCCGGAACGCTTCCATGCAACACTCAATGCGAAGACGAAGACCTATCTGTACCGAATTGCTATTGGTGACGTCCCAAGTGTATTCGATCGTAAATATACCTATTACTGCTTTAAGAGACCGGAGCTGCCGCTTATGAAGGAGGCAGCCGCTAAGCTGCTTGGGAAGCATGATTTTAAAGATTTCTCCACTGTGAAGAAGAGTAAGTCCACGGTAAAGGAGCTTCATTCCATCGATATCTATCAGGATTCAAAGGAAATACAGATTACGATTTGTGCCAATGATTTTCTACACAATATGGCTCGTATGCTGGTTGCAACTCTACTTGACATCGGGTTGGGTACCAGAAAAGCAGAGGAGCTTGATCGTATTCTTGACCCGAGCTCGCCGGAGGTTGCCAGTGCGCCTGCCAGTGCGCAGGGGTTGTTTCTTCAGGAAATCGAGTATTAACATCTTTATAAAAATAAATCCTTTGTGATGGCCCGTATCCAATCTAGTTCATTTTGATAGGAGCTTATAAGATTATCCGTAATCCTATTCCAGATCAAGGTCTCTCGTGGAGTTCGATTGGGTGAGGGGATGCCACGTCTTTTAAGCTCCTGATGCGTCACTAATTGCAGCTGCACTTCACTTTCATATTCGGAAAGTAATTGTGCTAACTCCGGATCTGATAGCTGGTCGGCCCAAGCGAGTCTAACTAAGAAAGGCTTCCTGAATTCCGGTGCTTCGGGGGAGGTCATAACCCAGCTCTTCAGCTTTTCCATGCCTTCCATGGTGATGGTATACACCTTTTTGGAGGGAGCCCCCTCTTGGTGGATGGTCTCATTCTTAACCAGACCCTCCTCCTGCAAGGCTAACAAGGATTTATATATTTGATTATTATTGCCCGACCAATACATAAAGGTGGATTCTTCGAATTGCTTTTTGAGGTCATAGCCGGTAGCGGGCCTCCAGCTTAAAAAGCCCAAAATGGCATATTGGATTGACATTGATAAGCTCCTTTCTATTGCCTGAGAGTTTTTATAAGGAAACATGATAGATATAATATATGATAATAGTAACATATAACTTGTCGAAATGAAACTATGGACAATTGCTTGTCTAAAAATATTTTCTCCCTTCGTGAGGAAACATGTCTCCTAATCATAATTTTATATCCTATGGTAGGGGTTGTGAATACGGCGAGTGGATGTAAATGAGAAGAAACCGGTTATGATTAATAGAAATGGGGAGGATAATATTCTTATCCGTTTGGATGCTTCAAAAGGAATAGCTACGAAAGGAGAGCTTATGCAGCAAAAATTAACACAGCTGATGGAGGAGTATAAGATTAGCTTTTCGGAGCTTGCAGGGAAGCTAAGCGTTAGTAACCACACACTAACGAAGAAGTTCACAGGGGCTTTGGATTGGACATTCCCGGAAATTATTCTATTATCGGAGTTATTTCACATCGAGGACCCACAGAGCTTTTTTTATGACAGGAATTGATAGATATGATTATCGAATAGAAATTAAGAAAACGGCATTGCCCTAAAGTGCAATGGAGTTTTTTATCTTAGGGACAATGGGAGATGCATCAGCAATGGAGCTTAACTTCCATACGGAGGAGATTACCGAGCGATTCGTGCGTGGGGATCAATCCAGATGAACTTGGTTTTGTCATCGGAAAAAGCTTTGTAGAGCGACAGGGAGGTACCTTTGAGATACTGGTAGACGGAGATTTTTCAAAGTCGTAGTGATCTGGATGAGATAGAATATAGGGTTATGTATGGTGTATTATGGATCAAACGAATGAGGAAAAGATAGTTACATCATTACCTATATTGGCTGTTGTTTGTAATCTTTATGATAGAAGAAGCGCATATTGCTTCCCATAATGCACTGTTTGACCGACTGGTTACTGATTTTGTGCGCCGGAAACGAACATTTATGTACGATTCCGGCATACAAAATAGTGATCTGTCGGTCAACCTGTGTGTGAGGGAAGCATAAGCGCTTCTTCTGTCGTTGTAATCTATATACAACAGCCTTATAGATTTTATTGTATCTTGTTACTGGTTAACCACTACCGTTCCAGTTACTCCGTTGATACCATCCTTTGCCTTCTCAAGCAAGGTTATCAATGAGGAACGACCCGGTTTGGAGGATGCGAATTCAATCGCTGCTTGTACCTTCGGTAACATGGAGCCGGGTGCAAAATGACCCTGCTCGATGTATTCGTTGGCCTCCTGGGTATTGATTTTGTCGAGCCATTTAACATCGGGCTTACCGAAGTTGATGGCTACCTTCTCTACTGCGGTGAGAATGATGAATACATCTGCATCGATCTCCTGTGCAATTAAGCAGCTGGCAAAATCCTTATCGATGACTGCGCCGACACCCTTTAGATGATTGCCAACTCGGGTAACAGGGATACCGCCACCACCGCCGGCGATAACGATTTCTCCTGCATTCAAAAGACTTTTTATGGTATTGATCTCTATAATTTCTTGTGGACGGGGGGATGCAACAGTTCTTCGATAGCCTCTACCGCTATCTTCAACAACGGTAAACCCTTTTTCTCTTGCCAGTTCTGCCTCTTCGGCACTCATGAAATGACCGATGGGCTTGGTGGGATGCTCGAAAGCGGGATCCGCTTCGTCCACACGAACCTGGGTGATTACCGTTGCTACCGATTTCTGAATGCCGCGATTAATCAGCTCTTCCTTCAGAGCATTCTGTAAATCGTATCCAACATAAGCCTGGCTCATAGCCACACAGACGGATAGGGGAGTAAAGGTAGGATGATCCGGATTCATACGGCCGTATTCTGCCATAGCCTGGTTGATCATACCGACCTGAGGTCCGTTTCCATGGGAAATAACTACCTCGTGACCTTCCTCTATCAGGTCTGCAATTGCTTTGGAGGTTTTTTGTACAGCGATCATCTGCTCGGGCAGGTTATTGCCAAGAGCATTGCCGCCTAGCGCTATTACAATTCTTTTTTTCATGAATCGATTGGCTCCTTGGAATTAATCTAATTTTCTGGGTACAGAACGCTCCTCCAGCGCTTTTAATACTGCCTGAGGATCCTCAAACTTGCTTAAGAACATCATAGCAGCGATAATATAGGGCTTGTAGCTTGCCTCTTTATATAATGGATTGCGGTAGCGATCGAATACGGAAGCATCCACTTCGCCTTCTTTGCAGCTAACGCCGGTAATATCTGCAGGTAAGCAGTGCATATAAAGAGCCTTGCCATCCTTTGTTAACTTCATTAATTCTTCGGTACATGCCCAATCCTTGTGCTGTGCATTCTGAGCCAATAATTCCTTCTCAAGAGCCTTGATGCCATCGAAATCATTGTTGCCATATAACTCAGTACGCTTCTCCATTGCTTTGAAAGGAGCCCAGCTCTTCGGATATACAATATCAGCATCCTTGAAGGCTTCTGCCATATCGTTGGTCTTAGTGAAGGAACCGCCGGATTTTGCTGCATTTTCCTTAGCGATCTCTTCTACTTCGCTCATAACCTCATAGCCTTCGGGATGAGCAAGTACAACGTCCATTCCCATACGAGTCATCAGACCGATGATACCCTGAGGAACGGAAAGGGGCTTTCCGTAAGAAGGAGAGTAAGCCCAGGACATAGCAATCTTCTTGCCCTTCAGATTCTCTACGCCGCCGAACTCATGAATGATATGAAGCATATCAGCCATGGACTGAGTGGGATGATCGATATCGCACTGAAGATTAACCAGGGTAGGTCTCTGCTCCAGAATTCCATCCTCGTTACCTAATTTTACTGCCTCGGAAACCTCACGCATATAGGTGTTACCCTTGCCGATATACATGTCGTCACGAATACCAATAACATCTGCCATAAAGGATACCATGTTAGCGGTCTCACGAACGGTCTCACCATGTGCGATTTGGGATTTACCTTCGTCCAAATCCTGTACCTCAAGTCCTAAAAGGTTACAAGCGGAAGCGAAGGAGAAACGGGTACGGGTGGAGTTATCACGGAAGATGGAGATGCCAAGACCGCTCTCAAATACCTTGGTAGAGATGTTGTTTTCTCTCATGTAACGAAGAGCATCTGCAACGGTGAAAACTGCCTCAAGCTCATCCGATGATTTCTCCCAAGTTAAAAGGAAGTCATTATTGTACATTTCTTTGAAATTCAACTTATTCAACTTATCAATATAATCCTGTAACTTCATACATATCTCCTTTTCTAATTGTGTGCCGAACATTTTGGTTCGCACGTTGTTGTGATTATTTTGCTACCTTTAATTCGTATTAAAAAATGTGTTCCCCAAAACTAATTGGAGTGTCAAAAGCCAGGTTGATGAAACGATAATATAAATTGGTTTTTGACACTTCAATCAAATTTCTTACTTATTTACAATACAGTGTAGGAAGTGCTGCATAAACTGCTGCACATTTTACCAAGTCTTCCTTATAGGTCTTCTCGTTGGGAGCGTGTGCCTGAGCCTCTGCACCGGGTCCGAAGCCGATACAAGGAATACCATTACGTCCCATAATGGATACACCGTTGGTGGAGAAGGTCCACTTGTCGGTAAGGGGACGGGCTTTTCTCATTGCATCCGCATCCTTGCTGCCGCTACGAGTCGTTCCGTAGAGATTGGTATAGGCTTCTTCCATTGCCTTAGTAACCGCATGATCCTCCGGAATAACCCAAGTCGGGAAGTAGCATTCGATGGGATATACAAGATTGGTATAGCTAGGTCTGTCATACTGATACATGCTTACGGTTGCATTGTATTTCTTAACAAAGGGAAGTGCACGAATTTCATCCAGGCAGCTTTCCCAGGTCTCACCTGCTGTCATACGACGATCCAAGGAAACGGAGCAAGAATCGGCTACTGCGCAGCGGCTGGGTGAGGTGAAGAAGATCTCCGAGGTGGTTACGGTACCGCGTCCTAAGAAACGAGCTTCCTTCCACTGGGGATTG
The DNA here is from genome assembly GCA_023428655.1 of Bacillota bacterium. Lineage (GTDB taxonomy): Bacteria > Bacillota > Clostridia > Lachnospirales > Lachnospiraceae > Mobilitalea. Next base: position 8,582 of record JAEYXC010000211.1, read on the forward strand.
AATTTTTCATCCAGCATTTTAACAAGACCTTTGATTTCCTTGTCGTCGGAAGCATCATTTTCATTGAGATCACGAACGTTTTGAAGGATGTCAGCCATTTTGTAGATGGCATTATCACCACGCTCGGGAGCAGAACCATGACAGGAAACACCCTGAACATCAATACGAATTTCCATACGTCCGCGTTGGCCACGGTAAATACCGCCATCCGTGGGCTCAGTGGATACTACGAATTCCGGTCTAACCTTGTCTTCTTTGATAATATACTCCCAGCAAAGACCGTCACAATCTTCTTCCTGAACGGTACCGGTAACTAATACAGTATATTTATCACTTAAAAGACCGAGATCCTTCATGATCTTAGCGCCATATACGGCTGATACGATTCCGCCTAATTGGTCAGAAGTACCACGGCCACCAATCTCATCCTCTGATTCAAAGCCCTCGTAAGGATCAAAATTCCAGTTGGCTCTGTTACCAATACCAACCGTATCAATATGAGCATCAAAACCGATTAAGGTCTTGC
>JAEYXC010000226.1 GCA_023428655.1 Bacillota bacterium
CGGGGCAAGGAGTGGTAATGACCTATCCTCTTATAGGTAATTACGGTATTTGCTATGAGGATATGGAATCACATCAGCCCTGGGTGGATGCATTTTTAGTCAGAGAATTATCTCGAATACCCAGTAACTTCCGAAACCAAGAAAATATACATCATTTTTTAGATAGAAATCAGATACCGGGTATAGAGGGGATTGATACCAGAGCATTGGTTAAGCTCCTTCGAAATAAAGGCACTATGAACGGAATGATTACCACCGATGAGAGCTATAAGCTGGAGGAGGTCCTTCCTAGAATCCAACAATATAAGGTTCAAAAGGTCATTGAAAGAACCACCAGTAAGGAGAAAAAGAGTATCCCCGCAGTTGGAGATACTAAATACAAGGTCGCTTTATTGGATTACGGTCTTAAGAATAATATTCCCAGAGCTCTAGTAAAAAGAGGCTGTGAGGTTACGATTTATCCCGGCTTTACCAAAGCGGAGGAGGTTCTTAAGGCTCAACCGGATGGCATAATGCTATCCAATGGACCTGGAGATCCGAAGGAATGTAAGGAGCTTATTGCTGAGGTGAAGAAGCTTTATGACAGTGGTATCCCGATTTTTGCAATTTGTCTCGGACATCAGCTTCTGGCACTGGCGAATGGTGGCGATACCACCAGGATGAAGTATGGTCATCGTGGTGCAAATCATCCGGTAAAGGATCTGAAGACCGGTAGAGTATATATTTCAACGCAAAATCATGGTTATATGGTAATGGAGGATAGTTTGCCAGCCGAGGTGGCAGAGGTTAGCTTCGTTAATGTCAATGACAAGACCGTGGAGGGGCTCCATTACTTGGGCAAGAATGTATTCTCTGTACAGTTCCATCCGGAAGCCTGTGCAGGACCAATGGATAGTGAGTTTCTTTTTGATGAATTTATCAACATGATGGAGGTGCAGCGATAATGCCAAGAATAGAGGATATTAAGAAAGTACTGGTGATTGGCTCGGGTCCTATCATTATCGGCCAGGCAGCAGAATTTGACTATGCAGGTACGCAGGCGTGCCGATCCTTAAAGGAGGAGGGCATCAGCGTGGTCTTAGTCAATTCAAACCCTGCTACGATAATGACGGATAAGGAGATTGCAGATATCGTATATATCGAGCCGCTGACGCCTGATTTTGTAAAACGAATCATATTGAAGGAGGAACCGGACAGTGTATTACCTACCCTGGGTGGTCAAGCGGCGTTAAATATTGCTATGGAGCTGGAGGAGTCTGGTTTTTTAAAGGAGAATGGGGTGAGACTCATCGGTACCACCTCGGAGACCATCCGTAAAGCAGAAGACCGACTTGAATTCAAGACCACGATGGAGAAGATCGGCGAGCCCTGCGCACCGAGTGAGGTGGTGACCAGTGTAAAGGCGGCTGTGGCTTTTGCGGAAAAGATCGGATATCCGGTGGTGGTTCGTCCTGCCTATACCTTAGGTGGCAGCGGTGGTGGTATCGCGGCTACGAAAGAGGAGCTGGAGGATATCTGTACCAATGGGTTAAGGCTTAGCCGCGTAGGCCAATGTCTGATTGAACGTTGCATAGCAGGCTGGAAGGAAATCGAATACGAGGTAATGCGTGACAGTGCCGGCAATTGTATCACCGTATGTAACATGGAGAACATTGACCCGGTAGGTGTACATACCGGGGACAGCATTGTTGTTGCACCCTCCCAGACGCTTGGAGACAAAGAATATCAGATGCTTCGAAGTGCTTCCCTGAACATCATTACAGAGTTAGGCATCACCGGTGGCTGTAATGTTCAGTATGCCCTCCATCCGGATACCTTTGATTACTGTGTCATTGAAGTAAATCCTCGGGTGAGCCGCTCCTCTGCTCTGGCATCCAAGGCTACAGGCTATCCCATTGCCAAGGTGGCAGCGAAGATTGCTCTGGGCTATCATCTGGATGAGATTCAGAATGCGGTCACGAAGAAGACATTTGCCAGCTTTGAGCCCACCTTGGATTATGTGGTTGTTAAGATACCGAAATGGCCCTTTGATAAGTTTATTACAGCCAAAAGAGCCCTAACCACCCAAATGAAAGCCACAGGGGAGGTTATGGCAATCAGCACAAGCTTTGAAGCTGCCCTAATGAAGGCACTTCGCTCCCTGGAACAGAATATATACAGCCTGAGGTATGGTCATTATAGTGAGATGACTACAAAGGAGCTCATCAGGGAGCTTCATCAGGTGGATGACAGACGCCTCTTTGTGATTGCGGAAGCAATTCGAAGGGGGATTTCTTATGAGGAGATTCATGAAATTACCAAGATTGATTATTGGTTCATCGATAAGCTTGCCATTCTTGTTGAGGTAGAAAAGGAACTTGCGACGATATCCCTTAATATACCCCTACTGGCAAAAGCGAAGAGACTGGGATATCCGGATCGTGTCATCGGGGAGCTGACCGGTAAGAGTGTGGATGCCATAAAGGAGCTGAGAAAGCAAAACGGGATTATAGCTGCGTATAAGATGGTGGATACCTGTGCAGCAGAATTTGATGCGGAAACACCTTATTATTACTCCGTCTTTGGCAGCCTTAATGAAGTGGAGAACACAAGTGGTAGAAAGAAAATCATGGTGCTCGGCTCGGGTCCGATCCGTATCGGACAGGGTATTGAGTTTGATTATTGCTCCGTGCACAGCGTTTGGGCATTGGCGGAAAGTGGCTGTGAAACCATAATTGTAAATAACAATCCGGAGACGGTGAGTACGGATTTTGATATAGCGGATAAGCTATATTTTGAGCCGCTGACTCCGGAGGACGTAGAGAACATTGTGGATATAGAACAGCCGGACGGTGCTGTGGTTCAATTCGGCGGTCAGACAGCAATTAAACTGACAGAGGCTCTTATTAAGATGGGAGTACCAATCCTTGGAACCTCTGCTGCGGATGTCGATGCGGCGGAGGATCGAGAGCGATTTGATCAAATTCTGGAGGAATGCTCTATTCCAAGACCAGCAGGTAAGACGGTATATACCACGGAGGAAGCACTTAAAGCGGCCCATGAGCTTTGTTATCCGGTCCTAGTTCGCCCATCCTATGTGCTTGGGGGCCAAGGAATGCAGATTGCTATCTGTGATGAAGATATCATCGAGTTCATGAGCATTATCAACCAGACCGTTCAGGAGCACCCGATACTTGTTGACAAATACCTGATGGGGAAGGAATTAGAGGTGGATGCGGTCTGTGATGGGGAGGATATCCTGATCCCCGGCATCATGGAGCACATCGAACGAGCAGGAATACATTCCGGGGACAGTATCTCAGTCTACCCTTCTCAAAATGTCAGTCGTAAGGTTAAGGTGGATATCGTTAATTACACGAAGAAGCTGGCAAACTCCTTGCATGTCATCGGATTAATCAATATTCAATTTATTGTTTACAATGAGAAGGTTTATGTTATCGAGGTAAACCCCAGATCCAGCCGTACGGTTCCTTATATCAGTAAGGTAACCTCCCTTCCGATGGTGGATATCGCTACAAAGGTGATCCTGGGAGAGAAGATTAAGGCCCTGGGATATACCCCCGGCTTATGGCCCGAATCCGATTATATTGCAGTGAAAATGCCCGTATTCTCCTTCGAGAAGCTGCGTGGTGCGGAGATCAGCCTGGGACCTGAGATGAAATCGACCGGAGAATGTCTCGGTATCGCAAAGACCTTCCATGAGGCCTTATATAAAGCCTTCCTTGGTGCTGGGATTAACCTTCCTAAGCACAGGAAGATGATTATGACGGTGAAGGAAACAGATCGGGAGGAAGCAGCTGTTTTAGGAAAGAGATTGATTGCTCTTGGCTATGAAATATTTGCTACGGAGGGTACGGCCAAGGCACTTGGTGATCAGGGAGTAGTTGCAACGGTAATTAATAAGATTGATCAGGGAAGTCCCAATCTTCTGGATCTAATCCTAGGACATGAAATTGACATGGTAATCAATACCCCGACCCAGGGAAGGGATAAGGCAAGGGACGGCTTTCTTATTCGCCGTACCTCCATTGAGACAGGAGTAACCTGCTTCACAGCGCTGGATACTGCCAGTGCATTGCTGACCAGTATGGAAAACGACAACAATAATATGACACTGGTGGATGTTGCGCAGCTTTAAAGCTGTTCCTCAGCTTTACCCATCAATCAAATAGTTCATGAGCATAGTCAAAAAGGGGTATTCCTATTTGGCTATGCTTAGTATGTAATTTTGAGGAAAATGTATTGGTAAATTACAGAAAAATATCTTATACTTAAGTTGTACCAAAGTGGTTTTTATCTGGTAGATTTATGTAATTGAGTTAATAGCTTTCGTTCTATTTATCAATACAACTGTTTGATCGGCATGATTCGAATACTCAGGATATTGGTGGGAGGGATAATACTATGCTTATGCAGCTTCTGGAGAAACTAAAGGTGGTATATACGAAAGAATTTAAAAATATTGCACGACATAGGGATATGATAGGATATGTCTGTGTTGTCAGTGATGATAAGGATCAATATATTCTCAAGCTATTTAAAGGTCGGCATACAGAACAGGCGAAGCAATCCATAGAAATAATGAATTATCTGGAGCAATCAGACTTTCCGACTGCCCGTATTATTCCCACTGCATCCGGAGAGTCATATTTTTTCTATGAAGACGAAGGAGAACACCGAATTGGAGTACTCTATGAGTATATCCACGGCACGGAGCCGGATAAGAGTGCAGATATCATAGCCATTGGCCGTCAGACCGGTAGATTACATCATATTATGAATGCATCCCCCCTCATATTAAGCCGTCATGATAAGACCTTTTTTATCGACAGGTATTTACAATGTCTACGCAGAATGAATTATCCTAGAGTCAATGAATTCGAGGAGTACGGTAATCTGCTTTGGGACCGGGTGAAGCAGCTTCCGAGGAGCTTTTGTCATGGAGATTATCATACGGGTAATATGATTCTAAACGACCGAGGTGAGTATGTGCTATTTGATTTCGATGCTGCATCCAAGGGTTTCGCTATGTATGATATCGCAGTCTTTTGTGATATGACAAATTATTTCAATTTGTCCTGTCATGAATATGAGGATACCAGATATATGCTGGAGGAGTTTATGAAGGGCTATGGTGAATTTGGCATGCCGAGTAATCAGGAGCTCCACTCAGTCTATAGCTTTATCGCCATTAGGCATTATGAGGTGCAAGCAACAATTATTGAAAATCTGGGAGCAGAATCCATCGACAAGGAGTTTGTCGATGCTCAGCTGGAATGGCTGAGGAGCTGGGAGAAGTTATTGCAGCAATAGTTTGTGGGAGTAATAGCTTCCCGTAGGTAAGCTGAGAAAAATAAGTCCTACCGAAGTACATCATAGTAATCGGCAGGACTTTTCATTATTATCTGGTCGGAACAATCTCAAGCCAATAGCCATCGGGGTCATTGATAAAATAGATTCCCATGGCAGGATTTTCATAGCAGATACAGCCCATCTCCTTATGCTTCTCATGAGCTGCCTCATAATCATCCACGACAAACGCAAGATGGAATTCGTTATCACCAAGGTTGTAAGGACGATCCCAATCTCTTAGCCAGGTCAGCTCCAAAAGATGTGGCGTAGTTCCATCTCCGAGATAGGAAAGAATAAAATCACCGGAAGCGGCTTCCTTCCGCTTAGCCTCCTTTAACCCAAGTGCCTCCTCGTAGAATTTGAGGGACTTTTCAAGGTCGAAGACATTTATATTATTGTGCGCGAATCTGAAATTCATAATATACCACCTTTCTGTTAATGTATGTCTTAATTATAGTACAAATAGGATGGAAATTGAAATATAAAATATTATCATTATGATATAAATTCGTATTTCAATGATTCTATTAATAACTTCCTATCCAACTAAAAAGCCATACACCGCAGTGTATGGCTTTGTTAAAGTCGCATTTGTAATGTTATTTTGTTTGTGAGACGGAGCTTGCATCCGTATTGTTTGACTTAGTAAGAGCATCAAGCTCGGCTTTGATCTTGGCACGTATCTCAGATAACTTGAACTTTTCTTCCAGGTAATCATCCAGTGCTTTAATCAATCCGGACTCAGTTGAACCCTCGGCTGTCACAGCAGCTTCCGCGCTTCCTCCATTGAAGAATTCATCCAATGCTTTGTTTAAATCATAATTGGATATCCGATTCAGCTCGGTACGATTGCTAAAGTATTCCGATAATAACGGAGCATCCTTAGAATCGGTTACGAATACGGTACAAATTGCAAATTTGCGGGTACCGTCCAAATTCGTAGCATCAATTTCGGCAAATAAATAAGTCATACCTATCTTCTTTGCAGTGATGCGTCCACCGGAGCTAACGGCAGCAATGGAAGAGTCATAGCTTGAAAATCTCGCAACCTCAGTTGTGTTGTCCGGTTTAATAATAACCTTTAAAATATCTTCATTATTTAACCCGACAAAGGCTCTTTCTTGTGTCCATTTTACACTAATGGCGGCAGGTCCGACTGTAACATCGCATTTTAGCGGTGTTCTGTCAATGCCGTCCCTAATGGTAACTGTGACGGTAGTAGTGCCAACCTTGTTGGCGGTAATAGTACCATCGTCACTAACAGAAGCAACTTCCGCATCATCGGACTTAAAGCTTACCTTTGAGTTTGCACCCAAATTATAAACCTTTAAAGTAAATGTTTTGCCCTTTACTAATGTAACGCTTTTTAAATTTAATCTGTAGCTGTTTTTTACTTCCTTGTCAATACTGGCCGCATGTGCTGTCGCAACGCTGTAAGAGCTTAACGGTAAGAGTAAAGTAATGAAAAGAAGTAAGCCAAGAGTAATTATGCATTTACAAATTTATTTTTCTTCATGGCCATTCCTCCGAATATTTGGAAATTCCTAATGTCACATCCTATCTATTCTGACCATATAATAACATTTGTTTTTGTCAGAAAAGTGTCATAATGTAAAATAATATATATTTTATTCTTAAAATGTTCCAAATAAGTTGCCTTATATTTACAGGTAGAATGCTATAAAAGCCCTAGATTCAAGGGCTGCGGCAATACACACCGGATATTTGGACAAGGAAAGTGGGGGTGGTCTGCCTTGTTTGTGGGGTTAAAATTAGATTATTGATAACTTTTTCTACTTGTTTCACCTAACCAGATACTATATAATGTTGAATATAATTTGATCTGCACAATAAATTGACCTGTGTCAAAGTATATCATTTATGCAATATGCTTCTATACGCAGGCCTATATTTGGTTGTCACAAATAATAAAAAGGACACGAGACAGCACGAAGGAGATCGGGAAAGAACTAGGAAGGGAGATTATATAATGCAACATATATTAATCGCGGATGATAATCATGATATAACTGATATTTTATCTACTTATTCCAGAATGGAAGGTTTTGAACCTGTTGTAGCCGGTGATGGTGAGGAAGCAATTCGTCTCTTTAACCAGTACAATCC
>JAEYXC010000132.1 GCA_023428655.1 Bacillota bacterium
TTGGTACCCTGTTATCCACCTTGATTATCTCGGCAATCATCTTGACCATACTGATGTTGGTTCTGAAGGATCCTATTCTACGATTAATACATACTCCGGAGGAATCTTACCAGGAAGCCAGTGTTTATCTCATGGTGACCGCTCTTGGAACGGTGTTTATTTTTGGGTATAATGCTTTAAGTGCAATTATGCGTGGTATGGGTGACAGTAAAAGCCCTCTCTATTTTGTGGCAATAGCCTGCATGACTAATATTGTCCTGGATCTTGTTCTGGTCGGAGGCTTTAGAATGGGAGCCTTCGGTGCTGCCATTGCAACCATAGTATCACAGGCACTTAGTATGATCTTATGTGTTATCTACCTTCGCAAAAGAAAATTTGTATTTGACTTTCAGATTACATCCTTCCGAATTGATATGGGTCAATTTAAGAGTATTCTTAAGTTAGGTATCCCGCTCACCATTCAGAATCTGATCAGTAATCTATCCTTCCTGTTCATGACAGCTCTGGTAAATAACATGGGGGTTACCGCTTCGGCGGCAGTAGGTGCTGTTGGCAAATATAATGGTTTTGCTATTCTTCCCGCCATAGCAATGAATGCTGCGGTATCCGCTATGGTGGCTCAGAATATCGGGGCGCAAAGAGAGGACAGAGCGATTAAGACCATGCTTACCGGGGTTGGCTTGGCATATGCAATCTCAATACCGATTTTCATACTTACAACCGTATTCCCGCAGGAGGTACTTCGTATGTTCTCCTCCGATGCAGAGCTAATTCGTGTAGGGGTTCCGTATCTTCGGATATTCTCCATTGATTACCTTTTGGTACCGGTAGCCTTCTGTCTCATCGGCTTCTGCATAGGAACCGGACATACAACCTTCTCCCTGATTACGAACATTATGTCAGCCATAGTAATTCGTATTCCCATGGCATATTTACTGAGTGGGGCAGCAGGGCTTGGGCTACAGGGAGTCGGTCTGGCAGTACCGTTGGCTTCAGTTACTACAATCATATTTGGTGCATGGTTCTTTTTCTCGGGGCGTTGGAAGAGAAGAACCGTTAAGATAGAAGAATAATCGGATTCGTTAAAATGTCGAAGGGAGAGTTCACATGATTAAGCTTCTAATCAAGTTCATTCAGGTGGACTATGATCAAATTGCTAAGCTTTTGCTAACAGAAGCCTTAGAAGGGGCCGAGGAAAGTAACCGATTATCGAAGCGGTTAGCAGGAAGGCTTCTGGTGAAGGATGGAGGGACCAGTCCTCTTGCCGAGGGTGTCTTAAGGCTGATTCCGGAGCAAACGAAGGGTTCTCTTGCCTATCAACTAATTCTTCTTAATCAGGATAGAATTATGTCAGCAATAAACCAATCTCTGTTGCAAAAGCTTAAAGGACTTTCTCTATTCGATTTACAAATTATTGATAGGAACAGGACGGTGAATGATGTGATTAAGCTAGAGCTTACCTTGAATGAGATTGATTATAATACCGTATGCGGACAGCTTATTGAGAAGCTGCTTGAGAGTCTTTCACAAAAAGAGGGGCAATCCGGACGATTGGCACAGATCTTCCTAGGATTAGGTGATGTACCGAGTGATATGGTGGCAGCAGCTTTATCGGTATTATCACAGGAAGCGAAGGACCAGCTGTTGATCGACCTGTTTACTAGCTGTCAAGACGATATAACGGAAGGGATTAATAAGGTATTGGAGCAACAGGGTATTTCAGCTCAGGTGGAGCAGGTGAAGGTTACTAAGGGTTAGGGGCTTCCCCTCACTGCTTCGACTTAATGTGACAATTTCTTATGTATGGGGGAGATGGGAGGGTTAATTCCTAGCAGATTTATATGAAATGCACAAAGTGGACTATATAGATAGGAAAAGAGTAGCCATTTTCACTATTTTTATAAAAAATGTTTTCAAATCGTACTTTTCGTGTTATACTAATGAAGGTTAATGTAACTTGGACTATTGGGGTTACCTTTAAGTTATGTAAAAGATTGTTACAAACTTAACAAATGCGAAGGCGAAATGTTTCGTTGAAAGTAGCAAGAAAAACAGTAAGGAGCAGACATGGAGAAGAAGATAGTTATTGTCGGTGCTGGATATGCCGGTATACTGACAGCAAAAAAATTAGCAAGGAAGTTCAAAAAGCGGAATGATGTCAGCATCACGATTATTGACAAAAATCCATTCCACACAATGCTTACTGAGCTTCATGAGGTTGCAGCAAACCGTGTGGACGAGGAAAGCATTAAGATCAGTCTGAAGAAGGTTTTTGCAGGCCGTCGAGTTAATGTTAAGATGGATACGGTTACCTCCATTGACTTTGAGAAAAGAGTGGTTGTCGCAGAGAACGAGACCTTTTCTTATGACTACTTAGTATTGGCTGCCGGTTCAAAACCCACCTACTATGGAGTGCCCGGAGCAGAGGAATTTACCTTTAAGCTTTGGTCCTATGAGGATGCAGTAGTACTTAGAGATCACATTCATAACACCTTCCGTATTGCTTCCTGTGAAACGAATCTGGAGGAGAGAAGAAGATTACTTACCTTTTATGTTGTAGGTGCCGGTTTTAC
>JAEYXC010000281.1 GCA_023428655.1 Bacillota bacterium
AACGGAGTGGCAACCTCTGTATATATGTTAAAAAATGAACTGGAGAAACGCGGTCATAATGTGTATGTTTTCACTACCACAACACCGGGTTCACCGGAGTATGAGCACAATGTGTTTCGTGTGCCCAGCATACCCTTTATCTTTATTACGGAGCGACGAGTTGGCTTGTTCTATCAGCCTAAGCTGGCTCATGTGATTAAGAAATTAAACCTGGATATTATTCATACCCATACTGAGTTTTCCTTGGGTATCTTTGGGCGTATTATGGCGAAGGAGCTGAGATTGCCCGTGGTACACACCTATCATACGATATACGAGGATTATACCCATTATATTACCCATTTTGAAGCCTTGGATCGAAGAGCGAAAGCCTTTGCACGTACTTATACTAAGGTCTGTTGTAATACAGTGGAGCAGGTGGTGGTACCCACACAGAAGACGAAAAAATTATTAATGACCTATAGTGTGCATAAGGATATTTCCGTCGTACCTACAGGAATTGATTTGAGTAAATTCGAAAAAAGTAAATATAGCGACGCCGAAATAGAGGAGTTAAAAAGTAGCTATGGGATATCTTCCGAGGATAAGATCCTGCTATACCTCGGTCGGGTATCCCAGGAGAAAAATATCGGGGAAATCGTGGCGGCCATGCCGGAATATATGGCAAAGCGAAAGCAGGTAAAATTTGTGATTGTCGGTAGTGGGCCAGCCCTTGAGAAGCTACAGGCAATGGTATCCGATTTAGGGCTCACGGATCGCTTTGTGTTTACCGGTGCAAGGCCCTGGGACACCATTGGTCTATATTATAGACTGGGGGATGTGTTTGTCAGTGCCTCCCGGAGTGAGACCCAAGGGCTCACTTATATTGAGGCAATGGCTTCCGGATTACCTGTGGTAGCCAGAGAGGATAAATGTCTGGAGGATATTTTGGAGCAGGGAGTGAATGGATATACCTTTACCGACGTAAATGGATTATACGAAGGGCTTGATCAGGTTCTGTTTGAGGACAAGATCACGAATTACAGTGAAAATGCCGTAAACAAAGTGAAAAAATATTCCCTTCAGGAGTTTGCATACCAGATTGAACAGGTGTACCAACAGGTAATATCACGGGACAGGGTTTTTTGCAAACGTCCTGTATATGATACGAAGAAGATAAAAAGCTTTGGCATAAAATAAGAAGGAAGAGGCCTAGTCAGTCTTAGGGAAAGGGATGATTGATATGAACAGTATGGAAGCGGTTTTGAAAGCAGAGCAGGTAAAGAGAGTGGCTGAGCTGGCAAAGGAGATCTGGTATGAGCATTATGTTCCTATCATAGGAAAGGAGCAGGTGGATTATATGATTGAACGCTTTCAGTCGGAAGCGGCAATTACAGAGCAGCTAAACCATGGTGGCTATGAGTATTACCTGATGAAGGAGCAGAGCGGGTATTATGGGTATCTTTCCTTTTGTAAAGAGGAGAAAGCACTGTTTCTAAGTAAATTCTATGTCATAAAGCCCTTTCGGGGGAAAGGCTATGCTCGTATGGCCTTGGAATGGCTGGAGGAGATCGGGAGGAAAAAGGGCCTTACTAAGATATGGCTGAGAGTAAACCGAGATAATCAGAACAGCATTCATGCTTATGAACGACTTGGCTTCGTAAAAAGCGGAGAGAAGGTTGCTGACATCGGCGGGGGGTATGTTATGGATGATTATCTTATGGAAAAGTTGATATAAATAAAAATATTACAACCATATTTTACAATGTAAGAAAATTTTAAACAATTCGACATGATTTTGACAACAACTTTGGGGTATGATACTATATAGAGTAGTATTGCACTTTTGTTGCTCTAAAGCTTGGAATTGTATGAAAAGATGTACGTCAGAATAGGAGGATGGAAGAATGAGTAAGGTACTCAGTAAGAAATTGATCATGCTCTTGGCAGTGCTTATCATGTTACCGATTTTTAGTAATTGGAATGTAAGCACAGCCAGCAGTGCGGCTACGCCGAAATTTGCGAAGAGTAAGATTGAGCTCGTTGGTGAGGGAGAAGTATACCAGCTTGACATTAAGAACAAGGTGGCAAAAAGCAAATATAAATGGACCTCTTCCAATAAGAAGGTTGTAAAGGTATCCAGCAAAGGAGTAGTTACAACAGTGGGTGGAGGAACAGCAACAATAAAGTGTACCATCACCTATCCTAATAAGAAGACAAAGACCTTGTCCTGTAAGGTAACCGTGAAGGTACCTGCAGAGGTGATCACTATTACGAATGTTACCGAGGTAAATGGTGCCGTTACAATGACTCTGGGATCTACCATGACCTTTACCAGTGTATTAAAGCCTGCAAAATCAACCGATAAAGTCTACTGGTACATAAGCGGTGGAGATTCCAACTGTATTACCGTCGATGATCCGCTCACCGGTAAGGTTACAGCGAAAAAGACTGGTTTTGTTACTCTTGAAGTAGCAGCAGCTGCCAGCGCATCGGCAACAGCAGCGAAGAAAAGTAAAATTGATGATGCAATTATTATTGAGGTAGTCGGGCCGAAGGCAGAGGTACAAAGTGCTGAGATTATCAGTACGACAGAGCTTAGAGTGATATTTGACAGCCCTGTTAAGCCGGATACTGTCCTTGGAACCAATGGCAAATTGTCCTCCAATATCGAAATTCTAGCGAAAAAGGATACGAAGGGAGTTATTGCTTCGGATCCGGGAACACTGACCGGTGTATTATCCGCAGATGGCAAGACCTTAACCATAACCTCTTCCGCCACCTTCGGAGGTAATTACTATCTGGTATGCTCCAGCAATATTTTAACCACCACAGGGGTGAAGATAGATGAATATGGTAAATCCTTAACCTTTATCGATAATTATCCTCCCACCTATACCGGAACAACAGTGGATGATGCCGGCTTCAAGGCTACAATCTCCTTCTCGGAGCCTATGGATTTCTCCGGTTTGTCCGTTGTAAAGCCTACCGTATCTAGAGAGGGTGCAACCTTATCAGGCACTACGGCAACCATCATTGGAAACCGTCTGAACTATGTGGCAAGTACGGATAAGAAGTCCTTAATTATTGACCTATCCAATATAGCGACCACGGATTATGGAAGGATTATCCCTGTGAGTATGGCAGGACTTAAGGATATGGCAGGTAATTCGCCAATTAATTATACAATCACCGTTGATGTTCGCACGGATAATTCCTTAAAGCCGCAAGCTATTCCGATGACGGTTAACCGTACGGGATATTATACATTAACTGCAACCTTTACCCGTTCCATTAGCTATCCTGGCTTGCTCCAGATTAGAAATGGTAATATGCTGCAAGGTGTTATTGATCCCAATGACAACAAGAAGGTTAATTATACCTTAAATGAGACCGATGCAGCATTGTCGGGATATAATATGGTTAAGTTAATGATGTGGAATTCTTACAATGTCCTTCCTACGGATACTTCAGCACAGACCGGCCGAGAGTTTTCCATCGATTTCTCAATTGATAAGTCCAACCCGGTGCTGTTATCCTATGAATATGATGTAGCGAATACAACCTTAACACTGACCTATAATAAGGAAGTATCCTTAGCGACTTCCACCGGGGTATTTACGACCAGATTAACGACCATTACCGATGAGATTATTCCGGGCTCTAATGTAAGCTATACCAACATTCCATATACTACGGATAAAAAGGTAATTAAGCTTAAGATGAGTAATATGAGCGTTCTGGGCTCCTATGCGATCAGTATGCAGCACGGCTTTGTAATCGATGGTTATAAGAATCCGAGCTTAGCTCGTGACATTTTGGTGAGCAATAGCAGCGGATCCTCCACCGAGCTTCCGGCACCCTATGCCATCATGCAGAATGCTGCGAATTTGAACCAGGTTTATATTGAATTTGCCAATCGATTAGATGAAGCATCCGCACGGAACGTGTCCAATTATTCGATACCGGGAGTGCAAATTATATCCGCAGAGCTATATAAAAATACTACGAATAATGGTGCAACCGTTATATTAACACTCGCAGAAAATTCAATTGATGTTACCATTGAGAGACCGGTAAGAATCAATGGAGTAATGGGTTATAATAACAGCTATACACCTCTTGTAGGGTATGAACAGCTCGTATTGCTGAAGGATACCTCAAAGCCACGCCTTGTGAGCAATCCGGTCTTTGATACGGTTACAAAGAACATCATTAAGCTTAACTTTAACGAGCAGATTACCGGTAATTTAGTGGTTAAGGTTAGCTATGCCAGCAATTCTGCTGTGGTTCTGCCTCAGACCGTAACGATCAACGGCAATACTGCGAACATTACATTATCCTCTTTAGTGCCCAGCGGAACCAGTCTGAAGATAGAGATTGTTAACAACACACTGGTTGATTCCAGCGGTAACGCAGCAGCACTTGATCCGGCTTACTTCATTGGTGTATTCTATTAAGAATTTGAAGGAGTAGGAAGGGTTTTACAGAATTATACTTGACATAATGAATAGCTATCATATATGATGATAATGTCATATTAAGAGAGAAGGTGCTCTCAAATACAGAAGGTATTTGAGAGCATTTTATCGAATGGGAGAAATCAGCTTTCGGTAAATATACTAAGGAGGACGCACGTAATGTACGTATTTAAGGATGAGTTTCGGACAGGTATTGAACACATTGACGATGAGCATCAAAAGCTATTTGAAATTGCAGACAAGGCATATGAGACCCTGATGGATGATTTTATTCCGGATAAATACGATTACATCGTAGAAATCCTGAGTGAACTTACGGAATATGCTACAACACATTTTGAGCATGAGGAAGAGTATATGATGAGTATCCGCTATAAGAAGCTGATCTCACATAAGGCAGAGCATGTAGAATTTTTTGAGAAGATATCGAGCTATGATTTGTCCGAGGTTGATGAAAGACAGAAGGATGTTATTCTTGGATTACTGGAATTCTTGAATGAATGGCTAATTCACCATATCTTAGAGAGTGATAAATTGATCGGATAATAAAGCTAAGGGCTGAGGCGAAATGGAGCTATACTCTATTTTACCCCAGCCCTTTTTGGACTATAGAAGACTTAAAAGCATGCAATTGGTTATTTATTCGAAGGTGCGGGTGAAGATATCACTTTTTTCAAGAAGGCTATCTACCGTGTCGAGGCCCAGACGATGAAGCAGCTCGATCACATAGGGATTATCGATGGGGGTAGGATAGGGGGCAGCATTACCGTATTCCTCCACATGCTCTCTCCCGATTTGGTGTGGAATTAGAACCCTAGGACCACCGACACAGCCACCGACACAGCCCATTCCCTCAAAGAAGTTAGCGGTGGTATTACCGGAGAGTAAATCATTAATCATTGCTTTACAAGCCGGAACGCCGTCGGCCTGTTTGGTTTTGATGGATATTTTACGGTTTGGATTGAGCCGTTCCAGAGTAGAACTAACAGCTTCGCTCACCCCACCGGTATGTGCATAGATTCTACCGGCGCGGGAGGAATGATCCTTATCACTTTCCTCCATCTTCGCCGGATCAATCTCCATAACCTGAAAGATATCCTGGATCTCCTGAAAGGTGAGGACAATATCAACGGCACCGGCGATGTCCTTTTCCCTAGCCTCCGCTTTTTTCGCTAGGCAGGGACCGATAAACACAGTAAAGGCATCGGGATGCATTACCTTTACCGCACGTCCGCTGGCGATCATAGGGGATACAGCAGGAGGAACATGGGGCATAAGCTCCTTATATATTTTACGAATCATTGCAATCCACATAGGGCAACAGCAGCTGGTTAGCTGATAGTCACTTTCTGTTTTGATGTTTTTATCAAATTCCAACGCTTCCTTTAAGGTTAATATATCCGCGAATAATGCTACCTCAATCATTCCATCAAAGCCGATGGCCTTTAAGGCGCTTCGCAGCTTACCCGGAGTGACATCACTGCTGAACTGGCCAAGAAAAGCCGGTGCAACCAATGCATATACAAGGCCCTCGTGAGAACGAATGGCCCGTAGGGCGGCAATCACATCCTTACTGCCGGACAGATTCTTGGCACGACATTCCTGAACACAGATGGAGCAACCGACACACAAGCTTTCATCGATAACAATTTCGCCGGATTCTCCCGGATGGATTGCGTGGAAGGGGCATACCTCTTCGCAATGATGCTTTCCTTCCTCGCATTGACAATTTCCGGAATGCCAGACGATGGGATGCTTTTCGGGGTGCAGCAGGCAGTCTAGCTGATGAGTATCATAAAGCTCCATTTTCTCTAAGAAACTCATATCCTTTTCCTTTAATGTTCTTACCAAAACCTCATAATACAACTCTTCAAAAGTCTTCATTCACTCCACTCAATATCCTTTCCTGCTTACTGTAACTACATATTGATATATTATATCCAAAACTTATGAAACAATTATATATCATATTTTAATGAATCGATCATGAAAAATCCATCCCTATGAGACAAAAGGACTAAGACGGAAGTAATGGAAGTCCTTTGGAAAGCATGCCATATTATGCTTTACTAGGATTTGGATTTGATTTATAATAGTATTTGGCTATATATCGAGTAAATTAACTTACAATTATTGGAAGATAATCTAAATCTTAGAAATAGGTATATTTATTTGGGCTTTAGAGAAATCTATTAAGAATATTATAGAATATGGAGAAATGAATTGAAGGAACAAACCAAAAAACGTTTAAAAAGAGCCCTTGGGCTTTTGTTTTATTTATATATTATCCTGTTGTCTTATTTTTTGTTCTTTAGTGAGCATTATGGAAGGGATTATGTGATGGAAGGGTATCGTTATAATCTGAAGCTATTTAAGGAGATTGAGCGATTTATCCAGTACCGTGAGCAGCTGGGCTTTGAGACCTTTGTCGTAAATATCCTCGGTAATATATTGGCCTTTGCACCCTTCGGATTTTTATTGCCACTCATTCATAAGAGATATCGAAGCTTTTTCAAGATTTTAATATTAAGTATTCTCTTCAGTCTGACGGTAGAGGCGATACAATTATATCTGAAGGTTGGCATCTTTGATGTGGATGATATTTTTTTAAATACTGTGGGCGGGTTGTTGGGCTATATTATTTTTTCTGTTTGCCATGCTTTCTATCAACGAGTTGGCTATAAGCAAAGGGTTAAGAGGGGGAATTAGGAATGCGTATCAGACGAAAGAAGGAAATGATCCATTTCTCAGGCAGAAGACATACCAAGCTTGGGATTTGCTCCATGATAATTGGGATAGTATCAATAATCGGACTGGCGATTGCAAGTATTTTCTCGGGCCTCTCCCGCGGTCAGGGTGGCTTTGTGCTCGGTATTGTGGGGTTAGGTCTTTTTGCCTTGTCCGTCTTTGGCTTTGTCCTATCCTATAAAGCCTTTAAAAAGAAGGATATTTTTTACCGCTTTCCTATTATCGGAGCGGTATTGAATGGAATCATGACTATTTTACTACTGGTAATCTATATTATTGGAATCGGTGGATGAATGAGATTAGAAACGGAGGATGTTGAAAATGAAATATAATGAATTATTTAGAGAAGAAAATGAAGCAATCAGAGAAAGATATGATCTGGCAATGGAGCGGATTGCATTGATGGAGCAGGAGGACAGTGTCAGAGAGCCTTATCGAGCTTTTTTTCGTAAGACCGCTGCCCTTGTGCGAATGGTGAAACGAGTGGCGGAATTGGCCCTGGAGGACCGGTTAACAGAGCTTTCCCATAAGGAGCAGGAGGGACTCAACCGTGCCTTGTATGAAGATATTATCGGTGAAAATTATTATTATAGTTATGCGAACCCCTCCTTTGCGGCAGAGAAGCTCGGCTTGAAATTTGGTAAGCTCTTATCCTATCTTATGACAGAGCTGCGCAGTATTATTATCTATGCATATGAGTGCAGATTATATCTGATTACCATATTTTTAGAGCTGTTGATTGAGGTATACAATTATTTCGAGGCGGAGGATGATTATACTTATAAGGATGTAAAGCGTGCCATTCATGATTTCATGAGTGATTACTGCGAGGTATTGGTTGAAAATCGTGTCCGTGAGCTGGTGGATCCGGAGCTGTCCTTTGCAAGAGATATCATAATGGATTCTGATCTGACGGATCTGAAGTATCTCTATCAATACGGCGAATATATCACGGAAAATGAGCTTAAGACAGCTCAATTTTTGAATTCGCTGCCCGAGGAGCAGCTGCAAGCGATGGCTGATACATATACGGAGGGCTATCGTCTTGGTTTTATTGCGAATCGTCTGGACTTAAGCAAAAAGCGATATGTTAATATTCGTTACCAGATTGGCTATGAGAGAATGGTACGATATGCAATTCATAATTTTGAGAAAATGGGATTGGAGCCAACCATTTATCGGGCTGCTTATAATGCAGTCAATAAGCTGCAGCATCTGAAAATCGGTTATCATGCAACCAGTCCCAATAAGCAGTATGATTATGACCATCGCTTTGATATCGGTCTGTTCTATGATAAGGCATTTAAGGAGAGAAAGCTGGAAAGTCTTAAGCTGGCTTTTGAGAAATATAAGGAGAAGGCAGCTCTTTACGCAGGGCCTGCAGTGATTGAGGTATTCGGAGAGGAGCTTTTTGCTCCCCAGGATAAGGAAGAGGTTATAAAGCTGGATAAGCGTCAGCAGAAGCTTTATGTGGATTACAACAAGGAAGAGAGCTTCGTTCGTAATGAGTATCTTAAGCTGAACGAAATTTCTTTTACCATTATATCCTACCCTGTGCCGGAGATCGGCGAGAATTTCAATGAAATATTTGCCGAGACGGTCAAGGTAAATACGCTGGAAAGCGACCGCTATCGTGATATTCAGCAGCATATTATTGATGCGCTGGATCAAGGAGAATATGTTCATATTTTAGGGGAGGGACAAAATCATACCGACCTGATGGTAAAGCTTTATGAATTAAAGGATAGCTCCAAAGAGACGATTTTCGAAAACTGTGTTGCAGATGTGAATATTCCGGTTGGAGAGGTCTTTACCTCACCGGTACTGACCGGAACGAATGGAGTTCTCCATGTTCCGAAAATCTATCTCAGAGATCTGGAATACAATGATCTGGAATTAACCTTCCGGGA
>JAEYXC010000316.1 GCA_023428655.1 Bacillota bacterium
AGCGTATTCCATCCATTATGCCGGAGTTAACCTTTGAGGAAAGTATGGAGATCTCGAAAATATACAGCATTGCGGGAATGATGGAGCAGCAGCCCCTAATTGCAAAGCGACCCTTTCGTAATCCACACCATACCATAACGACTACTGCCTTGGTGGGAGGGGGGAGGGTACCTAAGCCCGGTGAAATCAGCCTAGCTCATCTTGGGGTGCTATTCCTCGACGAGCTTCCCGAGTTTCAGAAAAATACAATTGAAGTGCTGCGACAGCCACTGGAAGAAAAATCAGTGATTATCGCAAGGCTGAATGCTTCCTATCGATATCCCGCTGGGTTCATGCTTGTGGCTGCCATGAATCCCTGTTCCTGCGGCTTCTATCCGGACCGAAATCGCTGCACCTGTTCGGTTAATCTGGTAAAACGATACCTAGGACGTATTTCGCAACCGTTACTGGATCGTTTTGACATCTGCATTGAGGCTTTGCAGATGAATTATAAGGATTTACAGCTTCAGGAGAAGCAGGAAAGCTCCGCGGAGATCCGCAATCGGGTGGCCATTGCCAGAAGAAGGCAGCTGGAACGTTTTGAGGGACAGAATATCTTTTTTAATTCTCAGCTTACTCCGAGAACGATTAAGAAATATTGTATGCTGGAGCCTAAGGAGCAGGCATTATTAGAGGATGCCTTCCACAAAATGAATCTCAGTGCGAGAGCTTATCATCGCATTTTAAAGGTGGCGAGAACCATTGCTGATCTGGATGAAAGTGAACGGATTACAACAAAGCATATCAGTGAAGCAATCTGTTACCGTTCCTTGGATCAAAAATATTGGGGGGAATGAGCGTGATTAGGGAAGGGACAGTGAAAACGATGGAACAGCAATATTATCGATATTGGCTGGCGAAGCTACCTAATATAGGGATTAAGAAAATAGATTGTCTGATCAGGGTATTAGGAAATGAAGAAGAGATTTTTAAAGCGAGCAGGGACTCGTTATACGCGTTGCAACGGGATGGAGCTTTTGCAGGACTCATTCATGATAAGGATTTGGAGTCCATCCTTGCCAATCGTGACATGGACGGAATCAGGAAGGATTATCAAGCCTTGATTGGGAAGGGGGTTCGATGGATTAACCGAGAGGATGAGGAATACCCGAGTAAATTACGTCATATTTACGGAGAACCCTATGGCCTATATCTAAAAGGAAGTCTTCCGACTGAGGAGGAAAAGTTAATAGCCGTTGTTGGAGCCAGAGAGTGCTCCGGATATGGTATGGAGATGGCGGCCTATCTTTCCAGGGCTTTGGCTAGAGCGGGGATATCAATTATCAGCGGACTGGCAAGGGGTGTCGATACCTTCTCACACAAGGGAGCATTGGAGGCTGGTGGAATTACCTATGCTGTATTGGGCTGTGGCATTGACATTTGTTACCCAAGAGAAAATATCAATTATTACATGGAAATGCAGAAAAAGGGTGGGGTCATAAGCGAATATGCTCCAAATGTACGACCTCTTTCCGGAAACTTCCCTATGCGTAACCGCATCATCAGTGGCCTTAGTGATGGTATCTTAGTCATTGAAGCGAAGGAAAAAAGCGGTTCGTTGATCACGGTAGATTATGGTCTTGAACAAGGCAAGGAGATCTATGCGCTACCGGGTAGAGCTACGGACCGACTAAGCGAGGGGTGCAATAATCTGATCCGAATGGGTGCAAAGCTGGTGACATCACCACAGGATATTCTGGAAGAGCTGCTTCCCGGTTATCAGAGCAAAGGTAAACCGAAGAATAGCAGTAAGGACATAACCCCACCTCAGGAACAAGTGCTTTTGTGTTTGAATTTTGATCCAAAGCATTTGGAGGAGATCATTGATCGGACCGGTATGCCGGTAGAGGGATTGATGGAACAGCTCGTACAGCTGGAGCTTGCAGGACGTATTCGTCAGCCTATAAAAAATTATTACAGCATCGTACTCGAATAACCGATATTTATACTAAACGAATTCCTGGGAGCATATATTTTGTCACAAGGAAGAATGAAAATATGTTACTCAGCCTATCATAATAAATTAAGAGAATTGAGGGAAAAATGAGTTACAGCATATCCGTGTATCAAGCGCTCAACTACTTTGAATTAGGAAGAATTGGTGGACTTATTTAAAAAAAATTAATAAACTTCTTGAAAAAGATTGTAAAATAGTATATGCTTCTCTATGTTTAGAGCCTAAAACTTATCGGGAAATAGCCGTTTTATTGATATTATGGAGGGTTAACCTGATTTAACTACTGATTTTCGTGTCCAGCAGGCTGACAAATTGTATTGAAACAAAGTTAATTATGTTCGGATTTGTAGTGTATAGATATTTATAAAGAATTATTTAAGGAAGAAATGAGGGATTTATTTAATGCCAAAATATCTTGTGATTGTGGAATCACCGGCAAAGGCCAAAACAATCAAGAAATTTCTTGGTGCAAATTATGAGGTGCTTGCATCAAACGGCCATGTCAGGGATTTACCCAAGAGCCAATTAGGATTCGATATAGAGAATGATTTTGAGCCAAAGTATATTACTATTCGTGGTAAAGGGGATTTGCTTGCCAAGCTTCGTAAGGAAGTGAAGAAGGCTGATAAAGTATATCTGGCAACAGACCCTGACCGTGAAGGAGAGGCGATCTCCTGGCATCTGTCTAAGACCTTAAAATTGGAAGAAAAGGATTCCAGTCGAATTAGCTTTAATGAGATTACAAAAAATGCAGTAAAGTCATCCATCAAACAAGCCAGAGATATTGACATGGATTTGGTAAATGCTCAGCAAGCAAGAAGAATGCTGGATCGAATGGTGGGATATCGAATCAGTCCCTTGCTTTGGTCAAAGATTAAGCGGGGGTTAAGTGCAGGACGAGTACAATCTGTGGCTCTACGCCTGATTTGTGACCGTGAGGATGAAATTAATGCCTTTGTTGCAGAGGAATATTGGACTCTAGAGGCTGAATTTGATATAAAGGGAAAGAAGAAACCACTCATTGCAAAGCATAATAGCGGAAAAAAGGTGATCCGCAATGAAGCGGAGCTGAATGACATTGTAAAGCAGCTCGAAAATGCGGTGTTTAAGATTAGTGAGATAAAAAAGACGGAACGTATCCGAAAGTCACCCTTACCCTTCACCACCAGTACTCTGCAGCAGGAAGCAGCTAAGGCCCTGAATTTTTCAACACAGAAAACCATGCAGTTAGCACAGCAGTTATATGAAGGTGTGGATATTAAGGGGCATGGAACCGTCGGCTTAATCACTTATCTGAGAACAGACTCCGTAAGGATCAGTGACGAAGCGGATCAGGCTGCCAAGCAATTTATTGAAGAGCGCTATGGTGAGAACTTTGTTGCACAGGAAGCGAATCAGGGGAGAACCGGAAAGAAAATTCAGGACGCCCATGAGGCAATCCGACCAACCTATGTAGAGTTTACTCCCGAGGATATAAAGCAGAATTTAAACAGGGATCAATTCCGGTTATATCAGTTGATATGGAAACGATTTATTGCAAGCAGAATGCAAGCGGCGAAATACGAAACCACAACAATTAAAATTGATGCCAATGAGTTGAAGTTCACTTCCTCTGCCTCCCGTCTGGTCTTTGACGGCTTCATGAGTGTGTATACACCGGAGGAAGAAGAAGAGGATATGGGAACCTTATTTGAACAACTGAAGGAAGGGGATGTACTAACTCTTTCACAGCTAAATAAGAGTCAGCATTTTACTCAGCCACCGGCCCATTATACTGAGGCTTCCTTGGTTAAGACGCTGGAGGAGCTCGGAATCGGTCGTCCAAGTACTTATGCACCAACGATTACTACAATCATCGCAAGGCGTTATGTTATAAAGGAAAATAAGAATTTATACGTAACGGAGCTTGGAGAAGCGGTTAACAACATCATGAAGGCGGCATTTTCCACTATTGTCGATGTGAACTTTACTGCGAATATGGAATCACTCCTGGATTGTGTTGAGGATGGCACCGTACATTGGAAGACAATTATCAGTAATTTTTATCCGGATTTGGAGGAAGCAGTTACCAACGCACATACCATGCTGGATAAAATTCAGATCGAGGACGAGGTTACGGATGAAATATGTGAGGAATGCGGCAGAAATATGGTTGTCAAATATGGACCTCATGGCAAATTCCTGGCTTGTCCGGGCTTCCCGGAATGTAA
>JAEYXC010000323.1 GCA_023428655.1 Bacillota bacterium
GTGTTGCCGCAATAACCTCAATGGGTGCAATTAATAGTCTCTTCACCTTATTTATCATGCCGATTATGGGAATGCAGCAGGGAATGCAACCAATCGTCGGCTACAACCATGGCGCCAAGCTTCACAAAAGAGTGTATGAGACCCTACGTAAGGTATTGTTTGTAGCAATTTGCTTTTCTACAGTCGTCTTTTTGGCACTGCAGCTCTTTCCTGCAGTCTTCATCAGCCTGTTCATGGATCCATCCTCGGAGACTATCGATGTGGCAGCAAAGGGCTTAAGGATATTTATTTTGATGCTTCCCTTACTAAGTATTAATATGATTGGTGTTGCATTTTTCCAATCCATCGCCAAGGGTACCGTATCGATTATTCTTGGAATACTAAGGCAGTTTATCATTTTGATACCCGCTGTACTGATATTACCACAATGGCTCGGCTTGGACGGGGTATGGGCGGCCACTCCCATTGCCGATGGAATTGCCATTCTTATTACAACAATTGTCCTGATCCATAACTATAGACGTGAAACGAAAAAGGATAACCAAGATGATAAGAAAATGGGTTTGGAGGTGTAGGGCTGATGTCTGATTGTGAATATAATGGCTTTAAAAATATATTGGAGCTACGCTCCATAATCGAAAATGCATATTTTAGGGCCTTTGAAGAAAGCACGGATTTTCCTGCCAATCTTAATCATACCCATGTGAGGGCGATGATCTTTTTGAAGTTTCAAGGGGAGCAGCCCATGTCGGCAGTCAGCTATAAATTGAATATGGAGAAGGGTTCCTTCACCCCCGTTGCCAACCATCTGCTTCGACTGGGCTACATCGAGAAGCTGCCGAATCCCAGGGATAAGAGAGTCTACCTTTTGCGTCTTTTGGAGAGTGGTGAGAAGCTAATGAACGAAGTCATTGCCAAGCATAATATTTTTGCGAAGAAAATGCTGGATAAGCTGACAGAGGAGGAGAGGAGCAGTTATTTTGCTGCAATCGATCTAATCAATGAACTTACCGTAAGAATGCAACAGACAAGAAGATAAGGATGACCGTTACGTAACTTTTGTTACGTAACGGTTTTTTTATTTGAGACAAGAGGAAGTACGCTAAGCGTACTTTCAATTATTCTATAATTATGAGATTTTTTATTCCACCGTGTAATATATATTTATAGATACAACTTATATGGGGAATTCGATCGTATTACGAAGTAGTACCTTAAGGAAAGCTGGTTCGCATGAAGCCTCGAAAAATAATCATAGATATCGGAGTGATTCTGTTTGCTTTTATACTTTTTGTGATATGGTATCAAAATACAATCGAAAAAAGGTCACAAATGACATTCTCAAAGTTAAAATATTATGAGGTATATTTGATCACTACGGATAAGGAGTATGAATTCTGGAATATTATGAACACCGGTGCCGCTGATATGGCGAGAGATATCGGGATTAATTATATCTGGGATGCTCCCCAGGAGAGGAACGTGGATCAACAGATTGAGATTATTAATAGGGCAGTAGAAGCCGGTGCGGAAGCTCTATTAATTGCGGCAGATGATCCGAAGAGGATATCCGCTGTTGTCGAGGATGCAAAAGCAAGAGGAGTAAAGGTCATCTATGTGGATTCACCAGCCTATGAGGAGGCCATCACCACTTTATCTACGGACAATTATGAAGCGGGAGTAAGAGCAGGGGAGACCTTGATTGAGATTCTGAATGAAAGAGGAATATCAAGCGGATCGGTTGGTATCATTGGATATGCATCCAAAGAAAATACTGATCTTCGAGATATGGGCTTTCGATCGGTGCTGGAGGAGGATGGAAGATTCCGTGTACTAGATACCATTGAAACAAAGCGCGGCGATCCGGACGAAGCCCAGGAGGCCGCGGAACGATTGATCAGAGAAAATGAGGATCTGGTAGCATTGTATGGAACTAACGAGGGAACCAGTATCGGAGTCGGTAATGCAATTAGAGCAAATAACAACCGGTATATCGGGATTGGCTTCGATCGGACCGATATTATGTTGGAGCTGCTGGAGGATGGAAATCTTCAAGCTATTGTTGTTCAGAATCCATATACCATGGGATATCTTGGTATGGCGGAGGCGGTAGCAGCTATCCTTGGTAAGAATACCGGTCCGGATTATATCAATACAGGGGTTTCGGTGATTAGAAATGAACAAGAAAGGTAGGCCAAATGGGGATGAAAAAGGTTTTGGTAGATATCGCAATTATCGCACTGGCTTTCTTTTTGTTTGTTGTCTGGCACCAAAAAAATGTTCAACCCTCTATGCAAGCAATGAATAATAAGAGAAACAGAGATATTGATATATTTTTAATTACCGCGGATAAGGAGAATCAGGATTGGAGGAGCCTATATCAGGGAGCCTTGGATATGGCGATCCTGATGGGGGCTAATCTATTTTGGGAGGTTCCGGATGATAGAAGCGCAGAGGAACAGTCAGAACTAATTAATCGAGCTGTGGATCGGGGGGTAGAGGCGATTCTGGTGGCTGCCAAAGAACCTGCTTTGATATCCACTGCAATAGAGGATGCCATAGCCAAGGGTGTAAAGATTATTTATGTGGACTCGCCTCCCTCCAAGGGTGCCATAACGACCCTCGCAACAGATCAGTATAAGGCCGGTGAGAAGGCCGGTCAGATCATGATTACAATTCTTGAGGAAAGGGGTAAGCTAAAGGGCTCCGTAGGTATCATTAATATTGTGGAAGAGGCGAACGCAAAATTACGGGAGGAGGGCTTTCGAATTACTCTGGAGCGGGATGGCAGGTTCAGGCTTCTGGATACGGTATATGTAGAAGGAGGGAATCCGGATGCTGCACAGAGAGCGGCAGAGCAGCTAATCCTGGAGCATGAGGATCTGGTGGCATTATTTGGAACATGTGGAGGAGCCAGCATTGGAATAGGAAATGCAATCAAGGCCAGTGATAATCGTTATGTCGGTGTGGGGTTTGGCAAGAACGATACCATACTTCGATTACTCCGTGACCAGAATTTGAATGCGATCATAGACGAGAATCCATATACTATGGGATATCTTGGTCTGGCGGAGGCTGTTGCTGCTGTGAAGGGAGACGATACGGGTCCAAGCTATATTGATACAGGGGTATCTGTATTAGTCAACTATTAATCTGACAAGATATGCATATTCCGGTAAAATTGGATAAAAACATGGACTTCCTCTGATGAAATATGATAATCTTATAGGGAAGAAAATCATTATGTAATCAAAAAAGGTAGATCAATGGAGAATATACAAATTACAAAGGATAAATTAAAACAGATACCTAGGCTTCCGGGAATCTATAAAATGATTGATTCCAGAGGAAATATAATATATATAGGGAAGAGTAAATGCCTACAAAAAAGAGTGCAGTCTTATTTTGTCAGTACGCCGAAATGGGAAAAGGTTAACCGAATGGTATCCTTGATCAAAGAGATTGAATACATCGTAACGGATACTCATCTGGAAGCTAGACTATTAGAATGTAAATTAATTAAGGAGCTTAAACCCTATTTTAATGCTCAGCTAAAGAATGATCAGCGGTACTTCTTTATCCGGATCGATGACTATAATCGATATCATCCTTTATCAATTACCTCAGAACGAACAGAGAATAGCTTTGGACCGTTTCGAGGCAAATACACCCTTAGTGAGTTTATGGACAGGCTGAAGAACCTATATCCGATTGCAAAGTGCAATGGCCGATATGTATTGGATTACCATATGTTTCCCATTACGATGGAGGAGGATATGTTCCATCAAAATAGGGATGTGCTCATGGAGCTCTTTACCGGTGAAGGGAATATAGGTGAGCTGATTACAGAGCTCCAGACGAAGCAAGAGGAGGCTGCGTCCTCCTATCGCTATGAATTTGCTTCCGTTTACCGGGATCTGATTCGCGGCTTCCATATATTAAAGAATGGCTTGGATGGCTACAAAGCTCTGGTATCCAAAAGGCTTTTGCTTATACTTCCCATCGATAAGGGGTATAAGCTATTTTTGGTCACGGGGGGGAGTATTGTCCACTCGAAGGTTTGCAGTACCATTACCGAGGAGAACAAGGAGCAATTTATTAGGGAAGGGATGCAAAGGCTCTCTGAAATTGAGAATAATTTGCAGAATGAAAAGATGTGGATAGACTATAGGGATATTATGTATTCCGAGATATCGGATCTGCCGAAAGAACAGGTGGAAATATTGATGTAAATATTATACAATAAATTAGGACGGTCCAAGGAGTCAGTAAAGACGACTAGACAGTTCAAACCAATAAGGGAACAGGTGAAGATAAAATGAATGAGAAACTATTTCAGGAATATTTCGAGAAGATTTGTAATAATTGCTCAAAGATAATCGTTGGAAAGGAGGATTGCATCCGAAAGATCGTGATTGCCTATCTGGCAGGAGGACATGTTCTTCTGGAGGATGTTCCGGGGACCGGTAAGACAATGCTGTTTCGAGCCTTTGCCAAATCGGTGGGGGGAAGCTATAAGAGGATACAATTTACACCGGATATCATGCCCTCGGACTTAACCGGAATTAACTTCTATAATCAGAAAAGCGGAGATTTTGAATTTCGACCGGGACCGTTATTTGCGCAGCTGGTTCTGGCGGATGAGATCAATCGTGCTACCCCGAGAACCCAGTCCAGTCTCCTTGAGGCGATGGCAGAGGGACAGATTACGGTAGACGGTACCACCTATCCTATGACAAAGCCATTTATGGTAATGGCTACCCAGAATCCCTTGGAATCCGGAGGAACCTTTCCGCTTCCGGAGGCTCAGAAGGACCGCTTTATGATGAAGCTTTCCTTAGGGTATATGAACAGAGAGGAAGAATTATCTGTGCTTGGCAGGGAAGCATCCGTCAATCTTTTGGAACAGCTTGGACAGGTAGTGACGGAGGAGGAGACCCTGGAGCTGCAAGCAAGCATTCATCGGATCGAGGTAAGTGAGACGGTGAAAAATTACATCATGGATTTGATAGAAAAGACTCGAAATGACCGCAGAATCGTACTGGGAGCGTCTACAAGAGCTGCCTTGGCATTATATCAAGCATCAGCGTTAATGGCAGCGACCAGGGGCAGATTTTATGTCATACCGGAGGATGTGAAGGAATTGGCCATCCCCATCCTGGAACATCGAATGAGCTTTGCAGGTGTGATCAGGGACCAGGAGGCGGCCAGGATTTGCCGTGAGATTATCGAGGAGGTACCGGTACCCACCGAAATGGGGGCTTCTAAAGGAGAATTCTAATGACTACATTTCTGGTCGTATTGATATTATTTGGAGCAGTTCTGGAACTGCTTTCTCTTAAGGATAATATAAAAAATTTACATTATCATTGTATACCCTCTAAGCTTGGCTGTGAACCCGGGGAGGAATTCGTTCTTCAAACGGTGGTATCGAATTATAGCTCAAGGACAATTCCCTTTCTTCGTATGGAGGAGCTGTTCCCGAAGCAAATAAATACTCCGGGTATTGAGGAGCTGTACTTAGCGGATCATAGATGCCGTATCCATACCAGTATGCTTTATATCAAGAGAAGGCAGAAGGTTACCAGAACTCTTACGGTATCCCTGCCTAATCGTGGTGTATATGTATTTGAAGGTTGTCGTCTGCTACGCGGTGATTTCCTTGGATTAAAGGAGACCTGTAGAGAAGTAACGCAGCATGAAAAAATCATAATTTTTCCGAAAAGCCTTCGGGAGAATAGGCTCCATCATCAGCTTTCCGGTTATTACGGTGACTTTACAGTGAGACGTCACTATATAGAGGATCCGGTTCTCGTCAGTGGTTATCTGGACTATACAGGAAGAGAACCCCTTCGATCCATCAGCTGGACCCAGAGTGCCAGAAGAAATCAGCTTATGGTGAAGGAATTTGATCATACGACGGACCTGTCGATTACGATACTCCTGGATGTGTACCTGCACTGGTCCGAGGGAGCGAATCGGGAGGAGCTGGAGTATTGCTATTCCTTGGTTAGGACCATAGCAGAATTCATGGAAGGAAAGAAGGTGTCCTACCGCCTATTAACCAATGCTTATATCCGCAGTGAAGACTCGGATTATGAAGGGCTTATGAAGGCGGGGCAGGGAGCACATCATTATACAACCATGCTATATACTCTAGGTCAGGCAGAAGCCAATTCCTTACGCGGGATAGATGACCTGTACCAGCTCGCAATATCGAAATATTCCGGTGAAAACGCCGTTTTTTATGTGGCGCCATTTGCCACCGAGAAGCGGCAGCAGCTGATTGACTCTTTACAAAACCGTCTTAGTAGTCGAATTTATCCGATGTTTGCCACAGAACTTATGGAGGTGAAGCCGGATGCTGTCTAAATTATATAAATTGTTATTTGATCTTGGTATTTGCCACCTGATTGGAGTCTTCTTACTATCCTATCTTGGGGGAAGAACCTTGCAACCAGCAGGGTTTATCTATCTCTTAATTACCGGGATGGCTGGCATATTGCTAGAAAGAAGAAAAAAGCTTGCTTTTCTGGCATTAGGAGGGATTCCTGTAATAGGGCTGCTGCTCCTTCGTCCGGAGATAACAGAGCTTATGGTGTATCTGGTTGTATGGGGGTATTTGGTCTATGTGGTGGTTACAAAGCAGTTCATGACAGGCAGAGGGGAACTGCTTGATCGGGTAAAAAAATGTCTATACTTAGCCCTACTGCTCCCTCTATTAATGCTGACAGAGCGCCAAGCCCTTATGAGGGCAGTGAATGAGGCAGTACCATACCTTATTGTAGTAATTGTGAGCATTGGCTTCCAGCTTCGTCAATTTCGGACCGATGCCGGCATGAAGAATCAGAAGGACTATAAAAGGCATCAGCTTATAGAGATGGTTTTATTTCTATCCGTTTGTGTGTTGTTAACCCTGCTGCGAGCACCTCAGAACCTGCAAAAGGGGATCTCCTTGCTGTTTACGTATGTAATCAGACCCGTCTTCTCTTTTCTTGTCAGTTTGATTAGTATAATTTTTAGTGGTGTAATGTACCTGATTATTTCCTTGATGAGCCTGGTTATTAAAGAGAGAGAGCTTGCGGTGCGAAGGGATGAGATGGGTGACAATATTCTTAAAGAGATTGACGGTACCGTCGATGTTGTCACAAATAGAGAATGGATTCTGCCCTTATTATATTCCATCGGAATCATATTAGCTTTATTCCTGCTATTTTTATTCCTGCGCTGGCTTATTGGAGAAAGGTATACCCAAAGGCTGCCGGAAGGGATCTCGGAGATCAGGGAGGACCTAGTGGATGGCAATGATCGGAAGGGGAGGCGTCACAGAAAATATTCCATGGCTCCCAGAGATAGAGTTCGATTTTATTATTATAAGTACCTGCTTTTCTTACATTCCATAAAGGTGGGAGTTAAACCCTGGGATACAACGCAGGAAATTGAACTAAAGCATGGGGAGAAGCTTTTGAACCAAGAGGACAATCGAATCCCAGCTCTTAATCAGATGAAAGAGCTGTATAGAAAAGCGAGATATTCAGAATGTGAAGAGCTTACGGCGAAGGACGCAGACCAGGCTAAGGAATTATACCGTAAAATTAAATCAATAAAGTAATATAGATAAGATGACGTCAATAAAGTAGCGTCAACTAAGGATTATAAGATATATGGATAGAAGCTTACAGAGGATGAACCGCCTCCCGATCACTTAGGGCAGCCGTTCATCCTCTTTCTATTATCCTACTTATTTGAAAATGTACCATTTATAGAAAGTTAATCGAAATTTATAATTGAGGAGGGATGATCCAAACATTAAAAATATGAATCTCTGAATAAATTATGATCAAAGCTATCATGATATACGAATGAGTGGAATGGATTGAAACCATCCGAGGCATGGGCAGAAATCGTTACTGTATTATGTCAGGAGCGTAAAAATCAATCGGAAAATATATAAAAATTATCACTTGACAATCTGAAATTATTTGGTATTATTATAATAGTAATGATTACTATTATCAAAAACAAATAAAATAATATTAATTTTAGGAGGTAACAGATTATGTCATTAATCGGAACAGAGGTAAAACCCTTCAAGGCACAGGCATTTCATAATGGAGCATTTATCGAGGTATCAGAGCAGGATTTTAAGGGAAAGTGGAGCGTGGTATGTTTCTACCCTGCAGACTTCACCTTTGTTTGTCCTACTGAATTAGAGGATCTTCAGAACATTTATGAGGATTTGAAAAAGCTGGGAGCAGAAGTTTATTCTGTATCCACCGATACTCATTTTACTCACAAGGCTTGGCATGACAGCTCAGAGGCAATTAAGAAATTAACCTATGTCATGATCGGTGATCCTTCTCATACAATATCTCGCAACTTCGATGTTTTGATTGAAGCTGACGGCTTGGCAGATCGTGGAACCTTTATTATCGATCCCGATGGTGTGATTCAATCCGTAGAGATTAATGCAGGCA
>JAEYXC010000363.1 GCA_023428655.1 Bacillota bacterium
CTATTGTCCAAATATAATGTAGACTCCGCAGACGAGAAGTTAAATCGTCAGGTGAATATATGGAATCAATATCAATGTATGGTTACCTTTAACTTATCCAGAAGCGCTTCCTACTTTGAATCCGGCATCGGTAGAGGAATGGGCTTTCGAGATTCGAATCAGGATCTGCTTGGCTTTGTTCACCAGATTCCGGACAGAGCGAGAGAGAGAATTATCGATCTGGCATCCACTCAGCTTCAGGACGGTGGAGCATATCATCAGTATCAGCCGCTGACCAAGAAGGGGAATGATGAGATTGGAGGCAACTTCAATGATGATCCCCTATGGCTTGTACTTGCAGTGGTTGCTTATATCAAGGAGACCGGAGATTACTCCATACTTGATGTTATGACACCTTTTGACAATGATGAGACCACCAGTACACCATTGGCAGATCATTTGAAGCGTTCCATGGATCATGTAATCAACAATCTTGGACCCCATGGACTTCCCTTGATTGGTCGTGCAGACTGGAACGACTGTCTTAACTTAAACTGCTTCTCCACGGAACCTGGAGAATCCTTTCAAACCACTACCAGTAAGGATGGAAGAGTCGCTGAATCCGTTATGATAGCCGGAATGTTCTGTTACATCGGCGAGGAATATGTTGCTTTAATGAACAAGATTGGCAACAAGGAAGAGGCGTCCCGCATTCAAGCAGAGATTGTTAAGATGCGTGAGGTTATTATGAGAGATGGTTGGGATGGCTCATGGTTCGTTCGTGCCTACGATGATTATGGAAGGAAGATTGGCACCGATGAGAATGAGGAGGGTAAGATCTTTATTGAGTCCCAGGGTCTTTGTATTATGGGTAACTGTGGTACCGAGGATGGTAAGGCGCTTCAGGCACTTGATGCGGTGGAGGAACGTCTTGGAACCAAATACGGTCTCGTGCTTCAAAACCCTGCCTTTACCAAATATTATGTGGAGTACGGTGAAATTTCAACTTATCCCGCAGGTTATAAAGAGAATGCCGGTATCTTCTGTCATAATAATGCATGGATTATGATCGCAGAGGCTCAGCTGGGCAGAGGGGATAAAGCCTTTGATTACTATACAAGAATTGCACCTTCCTATACCGAGGAATATTCCGAGATCCATCGTATGGAGCCATATGTATACTCACAGATGGTAGCAGGAAAGGATGCAAAACGTCATGGAGAGGCAAAGAATTCCTGGTTAACTGGTACCGCCTCCTGGAATTTCTTAGCAATCTCACAGGCGATTCTAGGTATTAAACCGGAATTTGACGGACTGCAGGTGGATCCTTCTATCCCGAAGGCATGGGATGGTTATAGCATTACTCGTGAGTTCAGAGGAGATCGGTATCAGATTACAGTAAAGAATCCGAACCATGTATCGAAGGGTGTTGCTAAGATGACCGTGGATGGAAAGGAAGTAGCAGGCAATATCATTCCTCTGGCAGGAGATAAGAAGACTCATACGGTAGAGGTTATTCTTGGATAACAATATCGCAGTATCAAAAACATAGAGTTAAGGAAATTCGAAGGAGCTTTTGCGAAATAGCTGTTATGCTATGGAGCAAGGGCTCTTTTCTTATCCTAGGGAATGGAGCATGGAACAACGGTATTATTTTCTCGGTTGGCAATTAAGTCGAAAGATGCTAGAATGGTCGTAATAATCAAAAAGAGGAAGTGCAGGAATTGAGAAAATTACTGGTTTATCTGAAATTATGCGTTATGCCGTTCCTGGCTGCATATACTATCATAATTATCGTAGCTAACGTATTTCAAATCATTTATCAGTTGATGATAATGCTATATCTGGGAGTAACACAGGGGAAGTCTCTGATGTCGGATCCTGGTTCGTTGTCCAGAGAGTTTGTGGGGTTAATGTCACAAAATGTACTCTACGCAATCTCGGTGGCTGCTGTTTTAATTTGTGGCATCGTGTTTTTCTTCTGGTACCATCATGAGGTGAGAGGAGAGCAAAGGATTGATATCAGGATCATCTTTAATAGAAGGACCCTGCCTTATTTTCTTATATTAGGCATTGGCTGTCAATTCTTCTTCTCAGGGATTATGAATATCATTCAACCGATGTTTCCCAAGGTGTTTGAGGAATATGGCGAGACGATGGAGGGACTACTTGGCAGTAATCTTCTTCTGGTGCTACTCTATACACTTTTGGTGGCACCAATTGTTGAGGAGCTGATCTTTCGAGGTGTAACATTATATAGGGCCGGTAAGGTACTTCCATTTATGGGAGCAAATCTGTTACAGGCTATGTTCTTTGGTATCTATCATCAGAATCTGATTCAAGGTATTTATGCCTTTGTGATGGGTTATGTATTAGGCCTTGTTTATCGTAGGTATCGTACGATATATGCGCCTATCATATTACACATACTAATCAATGCAAGTGTTTTTCTTGTGATTTTATTTCCGGTATCGAGCCTGAGCTATTATGTGATGACAGCCCTTGGCTTGGTTGGAGGAATTTATGCCTTCCTTTTGCTAAAGCTGCACCAAGATTAAGGGAGGGAATATGGGCACATTTGGCTTGATTAAGAAGGATCAGGCAATGGAGTCTTTCAGTACGAAGCTTGTACAATGCTTCGGGCGATAAGGTAATAATTTTTTTGGTTATACCAATGATTTTTTCTTGATTTTTATGTATGAATCAGATATGATATACCTACAATTGAATAATAAGAAAGTTATTTGTTATAACCTATGCTTCATCAGTGTTATGGCTGATCCTGTATTATTTCAACGTACCCGATCTGTGGGACGGAAGGAAGAGAGCAGGCTGGCTGGGTGAACAATAGAACTTTCGATACCCTAGAGTCTTGACCCCCGTAATGTGCGGCAGGAACTTGAACGTGGTTGTATTCAGTATGAATACTGATGTATTTTTGTGAATACATGAATTAAATTACGATAAAGTTTGCATCGCTACGGTACCGAAGGATTTCGGATGGAATGGAGCGATGCTTTTTTTACGCTTGTCCGTTCTTTCGGTTATGCTTCCCAATGGGTGTTCAATTCATATTATTCAGTGAACAATTGACCAATACTATGATTAGATTGGAACAATCAGAATGGAGGATTCTATGAAAACAAACACAAACAAGCGTACATTAAAATTAGTACAGCTGGCGTTATTTACAGCAATTATACTGTTAATGGCATTTACTCCCTTGGGCTACATCAAAACACCTGGGTTGGAGATTACCCTGCTCGTTGTTCCGGTCGCAGTAGGAGCAATAATACTGGGACCCACAGCAGGAGCAATCCTTGGCGGTGTATTTGGTGTTACCAGCTTCATTCAAGCCTTTGGAGGGCCTTTAGGTGCTGCCTTGCTTAGCATCAGCGTAGTTGGAACCTTTGTATTATGTGTCGTTACACGCATCCTGGTGGGCTGGCTGACCGGATTAATCTTTAAGGCAATGAAGCGTTGGGATAGATCCAGGTTTATATCCCATGCCACAGCGAATTTGGCTGCCGCCTTATTAAATACAGTACTATTTATGACTACCTTTGTATTATTGTTCTACAATACCGAATATGTTCAGAGCATTGTTACAGCCTTAGGAGCAACCAATCCATTTCATTTTATCGTATTATTCGTGGCGGTAAATGGGCTCATTGAAGCACTGATCTGCTTTGTAGTCGGAACTGCTGTGTCGAAAGCGATTGAACTATTTACAACGAAATCCGGAGTACAGATTGGTTGATAATTATGAAATGATGAACTATCGTTATGACAACCATTATGAAATAAGAAATTACAGAGAAAAATTTATTTAGTAGTAGAATTTTTAGGTCGGTTGACTGGAAACCTTTCAATCAGTTGACGATGGAACTATTAATTTAGACGATTGTAGAACAGTAGAACTTAAATTAAATCAGTTGACATATTTTATTTGGTGTGTTATATTAAATAAGCTGTGAATACTGTGTGACAGTATTTATGAGGAAAAAGAAGAGAATCCATCTCTCACCCATAGCGTAAAGTGATTTATTGTGAACGGGTTAATGCAAAAATGATTTCGATAATATTTCTATAAAAGAGATGATTACGTAATTGTGCATTTAAGGTGGATATTCTTTATCCACCTTTTTTATTTACGCGAAATTTCTTTCCGGTTTATGCATTGGAATGCGTCAATAGAAAATATGCGAAACCTAGTAACAGTTAACTTATAACCTATGGAGGTGCAGTACTATTAGCGATTTAATGATTAATGAACAGATCAGGGACAAAGAAGTTCGACTGATTGGCGAAGACGGAGAGCAGTTAGG
>JAEYXC010000373.1 GCA_023428655.1 Bacillota bacterium
TTGATTTGTAAGGTCTCAAGCTGATACTTTAGCTCCTCACTTTGCTTTACATTCATATAACCATCATAAATTTGCGGCTGCTTGATCCGTAGCTGCTCCATCAACTGCTCCACGACGGAACGATTCCAATCCGAGACATCAATATTTCCCAGCAATTCCTTCAGCTTCTCAGGCCTTTGGTAATCGGTACCCTTTATACATTGGAACATAAGATCCACTCGGCCTAATACAATCTCCGAGGGTGCCCCCTCCGAAGCAGAGCCCAGATTGGTATGTAGGAACATGGCAACCTCATAATGATTATTGAATTCCTTTGTCGTCTGACTTACACGATTTTTCACGGCCTTTTGTAATCTCTGGAGCGCTATCTCACCGGCCAGAACCAGACCATTAAGCTCATCCAATATCTGATATTCCTCGTAGGATAGATCCCCACTATAGGGCTTATAGATTAGATCATGCTCCACCTCTGCCCAAGCATGCATCAGAGCAGAAGCAATCTGAATCTCTATCATGGTACCCCCATATTTTACCGTATCCTCCGATAGATCCTTTTCCTTCAGACGTACTCTGCAATGAGTCGCCCAGTAACCGGAGAAACGCTTTTGATAGGGACATCCTTCGACCTCCCCAACCGTTTCTATGCCGGGAAACACTCTGCACTCCTTTACCAGAAAGTTAGCTTCGATAAATTTTTGTACCTTAACCAAGTCTCCCGGAAAGTAGAGTGCAATCCGAACGCCTGCCAGATCAGCAATATCCTCCTCAATTTCCTCAAAGGATGCATAGTTTTTTCTTATACTCCGTTTCTCTAGCTTATCTCTAAGGCGATCCACTCGCTTCGCCCTACTGGTTACGATTGTACGGATACCCATCTGCTCCATATTGGTTTCACATAGATGAGCGCAGATTCTGCCTGCCTCTCTGTAAAAATCAATCTTTTTCGCATATTGATTTAAAAACTCATCAATCACCGCCATCAAACCCCATCCCTTCTTCTCCAATTTGTTGCTTATATAACTCTCATCCCGGTCAGATTATATATTTAAGCAATCCGTTATCTTCATTGATTCATTTTATGGATATACGGAGTACTTGTTATATGCAGGACTCAATTAACTTTATAAAAATAGAGGGTCGTATGCTCTTCCATACAACCCTCTTGTTGATTTTTTCTTAGTATAGCACAAGAATTTCGTTTGTCAACCAAAATCTGGTGCACGGTAAACATCATGCTCCTAGCATACTTTACCACCGGATAAATCCGAAGCTCCCTACCCCAATCAATTCGATGAAGCGGGCTTTATTCCTTGACTCATCATGCTATTTCGAAATGCAGTCGGTGTCATTTTATAGGTGTTCTTAAACAATGTAGCATAATAAGTGGAATTGGTAAAGCCGATCTCAGCAGCTATCTCGTTCACGGTCTTTCCGGTCTGAAGCAATGCCAGCTTCGATTTCTCAAGCCTATAATTCGTAATATAGGAAGAATATGCCTCCCCTTGGATGGATTTAAAAATCTTACCGAGATACGTAGTAGATAACCCGAAGATCTGAGAGATTAGCTTCAGAGAGAGCTCCGGATTATTAAAATGATATTCTGTATACTCTTTGATGGAATCCACCAGCTTTTTGTTCTTCTCCTGGTATTGGATGCTCACCTGATGATTGGCATCGATTAATTCCTCTCGACCGATTAATTGGTTCAGCTCCAGATATTGCTTAGCGGACTGATAGGACAGTCCAATCTCCTTTGAATGAGTGACAATTTGGCCCATACTACCGATAATGGTAATACGGAAGGTTGTCTCTGCAAAATCCTTCAACTGCCTAAATAGCAATACATACTCCTTCGCAATCGACTTCTCCTCCAGGAAAAACAATACTCCTACCAGCTCATCCCCCATATCCACCGACTTACATCGAAAGCCACTCCCGAAGATTTCATCGGACAGGTTACCAATAATATAACGGTAAAGCTTATA
This sequence comes from Bacillota bacterium, assembly GCA_023428655.1. Lineage (GTDB taxonomy): Bacteria > Bacillota > Clostridia > Lachnospirales > Lachnospiraceae > Mobilitalea. Next base: position 1,986 of record JAEYXC010000373.1, read on the forward strand.
CTCCTCTTCTCTGGCTGCTTCTTCGAGCTGTTCCATATTCTGAATTCTTATCAGCATTACACAATAACAGTTCGCCCCATACAGCTTTTCCATTAAGGTGATGTCCTTGGGTGGTATGAATAACGGCATCTGATCTCCCACCATAAGATTATGCAGATACAGAGATCTTAAATATTTTTCCCGCAGATACATCTCATGCTTCCCTCTTGCCAAAGCCGTATCCAAGTATTTCAGCTCATCCGTCTCAACATTATCCTCATAGCCCATCATATTACGACATTGCTCCACCAGCTTTGATATGGGCCTTCTTATCCTTCGATTGAAAATAACCGAAATCAGAGAACACAGGAAAACCAAGACCAACGCGATCCCAAGAAAAATTGAGCTTATCTTCTGGAACCTGCTATAAAAATAGGAATAGTCCTGATGATCGATAAACCACCAGCCAAAATCCTCAGTTTTTGAGAAAAATACCAGCTGTCTTCTCTCCTTATCATCATAAACAAAGCTATTATTTTGCTCCTGTTGCGTCGTAATAATGGAGAAGAAATAATCTGATAACGATTGCTCCCCTAGGATGTCCATCTTATTATTCGTAACCGGCTTTCCTTCTCCATCGATAATAAAGACATCTCTCGCTGCTCGGTTACTCTCTCGGATGCTATACTGAAAAAGCTCTGCATTTACGTCAACCATCACTGCCGCATCATAATATGGCAGGTATTGAACAAAGCTAACCGCGTTAATTTCCTTCTGCAATAGCTCTATTCTTCTGGCTGCAATAAAGCTTTTCTGGACAAGCATGGAGGAGACGAATTCCAGATTATCCAAACCGCTTTGGTTACCCCCGGTTAACTCAATACACTT
>JAEYXC010000150.1 GCA_023428655.1 Bacillota bacterium
TATGAGGAGAAATACGGAGTCGTAACACTCTCAAACCGTCCGGATTTATGTCAGTATCAATGTAATGGCGCTTTGGCTGCCGCAAAACAATATAAGACTGCACCGATTAAAATAGCACAGGAGATAGTGGAGATCCTGCAGACTAGCGAGAAAATAAAGGAAGTATCCGCGATTATGCCTGGATTTATTAATATTACACTCAGTGATGAGTTTCTTGCCGGCTATCTAAACCAAATGAAGGGTGAGGAGCAATTCGGAGTGGAGCAGGTGGAGGACCCCAAGACGGTAGTAATTGATTTTGGTGGTCCTAACATTGCCAAACCACTGCACGTTGGACATATGCGTTCTGCCGTCATCGGGGAAAGCATTAAGAGATTATTCCGTTATATCGGCAATAAGGTAATTGGTGATGCCCATCTGGGTGACTGGGGCACACAAATGGGACTGATTATTGCCGAGCTCAAGAGAAGACAACCGAATCTGGTGTATTTTGATGACAGCTTTATGGGAGATTACCCGACGGAGGCTCCCTTTACGATCTCCGAGCTGGAGGAAATCTATCCTGCAGCAAGTGCATTATCCAAGAGTAATCCGGAATTTTTAGAGGAAGCAAAGACGGTGACCTATCTATTGCAGAATGGTCATAGGGGATATACCGCACTCTGGAACCATATTCTTGAGGTGTCGGTAACGGATCTTAAGAAAATATACGATAACCTTAATGTTTCCTTTGACTTATGGAAGAAGGAGAGTGATGCACAGCCCTATATTCCTGAGATGATAGAATATTTTAAAAAGAATAATTATGCAGTAATCAGCGAAGGTGCCCTAGTGGTTGAGGTGAAGGAAGAAACGGACACCAAAGAGGTACCCCCTTGCATGATTTTAAAGAGTGACGGAGCTTCTTTGTATAATACAACGGATCTGGCCACCATCGTGGAACGTATGAAGCTTTTCGATCCCGATCGAATTATTTATGTGGTGGATAAGCGACAGGATCTAAATTTCGAGATCGTATTCCGCTGTGCTAGGAAGACAAAGCTGGTGAAGGAGGATACTCAGCTCGACTTTATCGGATTTGGTACCATGAATGGTAAAGACGGCAAACCCTTTAAGACCCGGGAAGGCGGAGTAATGCGCCTGGAGTATTTGATTAACAGCGTGACGGAAGAGGTTTATCGCAAAATTATGGAGAATCGCAGTATGGAGGAGGAGGAAGCAAAGAAAATTGCCGCTCAAGTCGGCCTTGCAGCCCTCAAATACGGAGACTTGTCAAACCAGATTTCGAAGGATTATGTTTTTGATGTCGACCGTTTTACTAGCTTCGAAGGAGATACTGGTCCATATATTCTCTACACAATTGTTCGTATTAAATCAATTTTAGCAAAGTATAAGGAACTGAATGGTGAGAATAAGGCAACGAATATCTGCCCTGCAACCTCACAAAGTGAGAAAAATTTAATGCTTGAGCTTACAAAGTTCAATGAAATGATCTATGCTGCATATAAGGAGATTGCACCTCACCGTATCTGCGCATATATCTATGACTTAGCCAATGCTTTTAATACCTTTTATCATGATACGAAGATCATTGGTGAGGAGGATAAGAAGAAGCAATCTTCCTGGATTACACTCATTACTTTGGTTTTGGATATCTTGTTGACCTGTATTGACTTACTTGGCTTTGAAGCACCGGAGCGAATGTAAAAAGGAATTAGCGATACAACTGACAGAGGTGGGAGAATGTTTGTAAAACGAGCAACAGAGAGAAAGCTTTTGGAGGAGCAGTACGCTTTAAGCGATAATAACCTGGTTATTCTATATGGTAGAAAAGGGATGGGAAAGACCTCCCTGATTACGGAATTCTTATCCGACAAAAAAGAAGCCTATTATTATGAAGGAGTGGAGTGTGAGGATCAGCTTCAGCTTCAGCTCCTGTCACAACGATTGCGTATGAAGCTCCATCCATTGGATTATTCCGACCTATTCTCTACCATGCTGGCAGAAGGGAAGGGCAAGGCAATCCTCGTTTTGGATGAGTTTCATTATATCGTTAAGAATGGTGTGGGAATACTGGAAGCACTTCGTTTGCTTAGGGATAGAGAGCATCCTGTTATGGTTGTTTTATGCAGCTCCTCCATACGATGGGTAGAGAATGAGATGTTATTCTGTCTGGGGGATTATGCAGCCTACATTACTGCTTACATGAAGCTGAAGGAATTTACCTTTGTGGATTTTGTAAACCGTTTTCCGAGCTCCACTGTTGAGACCTGTATCTATATTAATACCATCTTAGGGGGAATCCCTGAGTATCTTAACACCTGGAAGGAAGAAGATTCCGTTCAGGACAACATCAAATCAATACTTTTAAACAAAGACAGCGGGCTCATCCATGCACCCCAACAGTTTCTTAAGCTGGAGCTGCGAGAGCCGGCTGTTTATAATACCATTCTTTATTATCTGGCACATGGAAATCGTAAGCTTAACGATCTTCATGCCAGGACAGGCTTCTCCAGAGCAAAAATCAGCGTCTATCTGAAAAATCTCATTCAGCTGGATATCGTAGAGAAATTAG
>JAEYXC010000263.1 GCA_023428655.1 Bacillota bacterium
TACGTCCCTTTGAAGAGAAAACCGGACGAAAGGTAATCTGTAATCTGCCTTATTCGGGTACGGATGTAATTCGTGATTATGGCAAGGAGCATGTAGAGACCGGAGCTTTAATCGTATATACCTCAGCGGACAGTGTATTTCAGATCGCCGCTCATGAGGAGGTTGTACCACTGGAGGAGCTATACCGTTATTGTGAGATAGCCAGAGAATTGTTAACCGGTGAGCATGCGGTAGGGCGAGTTATCGCAAGACCCTTCCTTGGAAGCTATCCGGATTATAAGAGAACCTCAAACCGTCACGATTACTCCCTGATACCACCGCTCACTTTTATGGATCAGATGAAGGAAGCCGGTCTGGATGTTTTAGCAGTCGGTAAAATTTATGACATCTTTGCGGGTAAGGGCATAACGGATACGGTACGTACTCACAATAATGCCGAAGGAATTGAGATGACCATTGAACGCTTGGACAGAGACTTCCATGGTCTGTGCTTCGTGAATCTCGTTGATTTTGATATGATCTATGGACATCGCAATGATGTGGACGGCTATGCGAAGGCCCTGACCTATTTCGATGAACAGCTTCCCAGAATCATCGAGGGACTTCGTGAGGAGGATATCTTAATTATTACAGCGGATCATGGTTGTGATCCTGTTACGCCTTCCACGGATCATTCCAGGGAATATATTCCGCTTGTGGTATACGGTAAGCAGGTGAAGAACGGTGTGAATCTCGGAACCAGAGCAACCTACGCAGATATTGCCGCTACTATTCTTGATTATTATGATATACCACAGAAGACAGCAGGAACCTCCTTCCTAAAGGAAATAATGAAATAAGGTAAAGCATAAAATATCAAAATTAATTTAAGAGGTGATGCAGTTTGGATCGAATTTCCCATCCAATTCCGCCACTCTATAATGAAGCCTCTAAGGTATTGGTTTTAGGCTCCTTTCCCTCGGTCAAGTCCAGGGAAGGCCAGTTCTTTTACCATCATCCGCAGAACCGCTTCTGGAGAGTAATCAGTTCGGTTTTTGATGAGCTGGTGCCGAATACGATTGAGGAAAAGCGGGAATTGCTGCTTCGAAACAGAATAGCAGTTTGGGATGTAATACAAAGCTGTGAGATTATAGGTTCAGCCGACAGCAGCATCAAGAATATTGTTGCGAATGATTTGTCAAAGATTATGAATACTGCAAGGATAAGCCGTATTATCTCCAATGGAAGTACCTCCCATCAATTATATATGAAACACATTTTTCCCAAAACAGGAATCGAAGCACTGAAGCTCCCTTCTACAAGTCCTGCGAATGCAGCCTGCAACATGGACTGTCTCATTAGGGAGTGGAGTATTTTACGAAGCTTTCTATAGATACGAAAGGATAAGGACATGAGAGTAGTAATTCAACGAGTATTGGAAGCCAGTGTTACCGTTGAGGGGCAGTGCATCGGTGCCATAGGAAAAGGCTTTTTAATCCTTCTAGGTGTTGGTAAGGAGGATACAAAGGAGATAGCAGATAAATATATTGACAAAATATTAAAGATGAGAATATTTGCCGACGAGAACGGTAAGACGAATCTTGCATTGTGCGAGGTGCAGGGTGAGGTTTTGGTGGTATCACAGTTCACTCTCTATGCGGATTGCAGGAAGGGAAATCGTCCTGATTTTATCCATGCAGCCGGTGCTACCAAGGCAAAGGAATTATATGAGTATGTACTGGAGAGCATCCGAAGCCGTCTGGGAAGGGTAGAAGCCGGTGAATTCGGAGGAGATATGAAGGTATCCTTAGTGAATGACGGTCCATTTACTATTGTACTGGATGAAAATCTAATCTAGCCACCATATAAAACGGTTGGAATATCAAAGCCCTGCCATATCGATCATAGGTCAAAACGGCATAAGGGAAAATACTCAGGTCTTAAACAAAAGTAGGATTTTAATTAAACTATAATTAAATCCTACTTTTTTATTAATACAAATTTACTATAATTATTCTGGACATGGGATAATTTGGTTGACAAAATGGAGGCTCATTGTATACTGAAAAATATACATAATGTTGAAAGGGATAATAAAACTAGAAAGGTGTGGGAGCAAATGATTGTTGTAAAAGATCTAACAAAGATCTATAAGCTGAACAAGAAACAGATGTTGGAGCTTAAGACGAAGAAAAACATGAAAAAGGCACTGGATAAGCTGTCCTTGGAGGCAAAACCCGGAGAAATCTACGGACTACTCGGGCCGAATGGTGCTGGAAAGACAACAGCACTTCGTACGATTGCAACTTTACTTAAACCGACGGAGGGAGAGGTAAAGGTATGTGGTTATGATACGGTGCGAGAATCGGAAAAGGTGAGAAAAAGCATCTGTTTTCTGACCAATGAGATTAAGTTGGATCCGCAATTCTCGCCCAAATACATGTTTAACTTCTTTGGCAGACTTCACGGTCAGGACGAGAAGACCATTAACGAACGTCGGGAGAAATTGTTTCACTACTTCGGGATTAAGGATTTTGAGGATAAGAAGATTGATGAATTGTCTACCGGTATGAAGCAGAAGGCATCGATCGCGGTAAGCCTTGTACATGATCCGGAGGTTGTGATTTTTGATGAGCCTACCACCGGTCTTGACATTATAACGGCAAGAAATGTTACCGAATATTTGAAGCTGTTAAGGGATGAGGGAAAGACGGTTATCATTTCCACCCATATCATGACAGAAGCTGAGAAGCTCTGCGATCGGATTGGTATTATCATCGGAGGAGTTAAGGTGGTTGAAGGAAGTCTGAAGGAGATTCTGGAGGATACGAAGGCAGAGGAATTGGAAGATGCCTTCTTTGAGCTATATAAGCAGTATAATAGGGAGGAGGCATAATCTATGATGAACGGAACGAAAAACATAATAATGAAGGAATTATCCAGGGTATTTCATGATAAGAAAATGGTGTTCAGTCTCTTCATCATGCCTGCTGTAATGATTATCGGTATGTACTCCTTAATGGGTACCTTACTCGGCAATATGATGAGTGACATCGAGGAGCATATCCCCTCCATCTATATCCAGAACGCTCCCCAGGAGCTTTCCGAAGTAATTGCTTCAACCGGTTATGAGGCAAACATTGAATATTTGGAGGCTTCGGAGCAGACGGACACAATTAAGGATGGTATTTTAGGTGGAACAGTTGACCTGCTTGTTGTTTTTGAGGAGGACTTTACGGACACCATCGCAGCGTATCAAGCCACAGGTGATCCTATACCTGAGGTGAAGACCTTCTATAATACGGCGGAGGATTATTCATCCGCAGCCAGAGAGAGCTTTGTCGGTGTGGTGTTAAACACCTATCAGCAGGGGCTGCTGCAGGAGCGTATCGGTAATATGGAACAGCTTCAGGTGTTTTATATTGATAAGCAACCGGAGACCTCCATTATTGTAGATGAGAAGAAGCAGGACGGAAGAATGCTGGGTATGTTAGTTCCTTTCCTGTTAAATATCATGCTGTTTGCCGGTGCAATGGGACTTGGAGTAGACGCAATTACGGGAGAAAAGGAAAGGGGTACACTCTCCAGTATGCTGGTGTCTCCGATTAAGAGAGGCGAGATCGTATTCGGCAAGCTGATTTCACTTGCGATTTTATCCAGTATCTCGGCTGCTGTTTATGCGGTTTCCATCGTAGTAGCGATGCCAATATTGATGAATGGCGCAACCGGAGGAGCCCTGGGTTCTGTATCTCTGCAGTTTAGTCCGTTAGAGATACTCATGCTCCTGGCAATTCTAATTGTGGTAGTATATCTCTATGTATCCATTGTAGCACTGGTAGCAGTGCTTGCCAGAACCTCCAAGGAGGCAAACACTTATGTAATGCCGGCTTATATTCTTGTCATGCTGGGTAGCATTATGACTTATGCAGGAACGGGAGAGACAAAGCTGATTAATTTCTTCATTCCGATTTATAATAGTGCGGTAAGTATTCAGAATCTTATGATGGGTGAGCTGACCTTGGCTCAGTTCGGTGCAACAATTTTCACCGTTTGTGTACTGGCGGCCATCATAACCTCACTAATTACGAGAGCCTTTAATAGTGAGAAAATCATGTTTAACGCATAAAGAGTAATAGATAAAGAATGACAAGGACAATCGCTTCCCATAAAACACAATAGTGGGAACCGAAGGTCCTTGTTTTTCTATCTCATCCCATTACGGTAAGGATATTATGAGTAGCAGCTCTTGTGGGAAGGGTTATACGGTAGAGCATTAAGATAATTTTACATAATTTATAATCAATACCATATATATTATTAAAAAGCAGATGGAGCAGTCTTAGTGCAATGAATGCAATCAATCCAATTACCAGCGAGGAGTATGGGGATATTCTTATTGAATATAGCGGGGATGAGAATGTTCTGAATTCCTTTCAGGATGCATACATAGAAATTATTAATTATCTACAAGCGGTAGTGCATTTACCGGTAAGCCGAATTACGAATCGGTTTGTCTTGGAATACGGCTATTCCGCTATGCCTAATCTGTATGTCCCAATCAGTGACGGAAGCTTAGAAGCCTCCGGTATTTTGAAAATACGAAATGTGCCTAACTTTAATTTGCTAGGGGAAGGAGTGTTAGTCGGCATCGTTGATACGGGGATAGAGTATACGAATCCAGTATTTCAATATGCAGATGGAAGGACAAGAATTGTCTCCATCTGGGATCAGACCATACAAGCAGGGCCACCGCCTCAGGGGAGGCTATATGGTACGGAGTATAGCAGGGATAGAATTAATGAGGCCTTGGCAAGTACGGACCCCCTTGCCATAGTACCGAGTATGGATACCATTGGGCATGGAACAATGGTAGCCGGGATTGCAGGCGGAAATGTGAGTCCGGAGAAGGGTTTTTCCGGAGTGGCACCGGCTGTAGAATTTGCCATAGTAAAGCTTAAGGAGGCAAAAGGATACTTAAAGAATTTTTATCGTGTTCCTGAGAATATATTGTGTTATCAGGAGAATGATATTCTATTTGCCTTGGGATATTTGCTTGATATAGCATTTTTGCTCCAACGACCAATCGCGATCTGTATTGCTCTTGGCAGCTCCCAGGGAGGGCATGGCGGAAGAGGAATCTTAAGCAATTATCTATCCATCATCTCAAATACTCCGGGCGTTATTACGGTTATTGCTGCCGGAAATGAGGGAAACACTAAAAGGCATTATTATGGTAGAGTCAATCCTACTATCGGCTATGACGAAGTGGAGTTGAATGTTGGAGAGGGTGAAAGCGGATTCTCTATGGAAATATGGGGGAGGGTACCGAGTATATTCTCCATTGCCATTTTGACACCAAACGGAGAATTCGTTCCGCGTATTGCGGTAGGGATGGATGAAAATCGTGAGATAACCTTTATTTTTGAGCAAACCGTTATTAATATTGACTATCAGGTGATCGAGGCTGAAAGTGGGGATCAGCTTATATTAGTCCGATTTCAGAATCCGACCCAGGGGATATGGAGATTTCATGTATACGAGCGAGGGGACCTTAATCTGGGGTTTCATATTTGGCTACCCATGGGAGATTTAATTTCCTCGAATACCTTCTTCCTTCGATCGGATCCCTATGTTACAGTTCTATCTCCCGGCAATGCTGAGGTGCCCCTGACGGTCACCGCATATAATGTTGCAGATGACAGCCTGTATACCGCGTCAGGAAGAGGCTATACCAGGGTTGGTGTTATAAAACCGAATGTTGCTGCACCGGGAGTGAATATGCTTGCTCCAACTCTGGGGAATGAGTTCGGAAGCTTTTCTGGAACCAGTACATCAGCTGCACATGTTGCAGGAGTTGCGGCAATGATTTTGGAATGGGGTATTGTTCGAAATAATCTGCAAGGGATGAGTACAGTCGAATTCAAGAAGTTAGTTATGAGAGGCGCAAAAAGAAGCACTACTCTAAATTATCCTAACCGTGATTGGGGCTATGGAATATTGGATGTGTATAATATTTTTGATAGCCTACGAATCGGAACTTTCCTATAGATAATAATAGAGTAGTTAAGTTCAGATATTAATGTCATGAGGAACAATGACTAATATATAGTAATACTAATTGATTTGAACAAGTTCGAAGAAGAGCTTTACCATTCTATCCATAATCAATATAGACAATTCTGTGAGGTGTGCTATGACAGAAGAAGAGAGATTGAGAATTGTCAGCCAGGATTATACGGATTTGATTATTAATTATTCGAATAACCCGAGGATGCTGCAAAGTATACCCAATGCCACTGTCCAAATTATGAATGAGGCTTTTGCTGTTCTTTATGTTCCAGTTACGTCATTGCCGGGGAGAGGACTTGGAATCTATGATTATTCAACGCTGCCTTATTTATGTGGGTTAGCTAGTGAGGTGTCTCTGGAGGCCTCCCAAATAACACAGCTACGTAGCTTCCCGACCCTTAACCTTCGTGGGCAGGGAGTGTTGGTGGGAATTGTAGACACCGGAATTAACTATAATCTTCCTGTATTCAAAAAGGCGGACGGCACAACTAAGGTGGCTGCACTCTGGGATCAAACCATACAGTCTGGGGGTAGTCCGTTCCATATGGAGTTTGGTTCGGAATATCGGTCAGAGCAGATTAATCTTGCCCTTAGCACACAAAATCCCTTGGAGCTTGTTCCGAGTACCGATGATAATGGCCATGGAACAATGCTTGCCGGAATAGCCACCGGAACCGAAAACAGCAAAGAGGAATTTGCAGGAGTAGCACCGGATTCTGAACTGGTTGTTGTGAAATTGATGCCGGCTAAGAAATATCTCAGAGATTTCTATGGCATTCCGGATGGAGCAGTATGCTATCAGGAGAACTCCATTATGTGGGGAGTGCAGTATTGCATACAGGTAGCCAGACAACTCAATCGTCCCATCTCCATTTGCATAGGAATTGGTACCTCCCAGGACGCACATGATGGTAACTCCTCCCTAAGCAGCTTCTTATCCGTTGTTGCTGACTATCCGAAAACCGGTGTTGTCACAGCCGCCGGCAACGAAGGAAACCGTGGTAGACATTTCCGCGGGGTGATAGATCAAAACAGTCACACCTCTAATGTGGAGATGAATGTTGGGGAAGAGGATAAGTCTTTTACAATGGAATTATGGGGGGATGCACTTGGAATTTATAGCATTGATATATTATCCCCATCCGGTGAATATATTCCTAGAATTACTACAAGTATTAGAGTGAGTAGGGATATTTCCTTTATCTTTGAGGAAACTGAGATATTGGTGGATTATCAGACCGTGGAACGCTTTACCGGAGATCAACTGATTCTGTTGAGATTTCGTAACACATCTCCCGGGGTATGGCGTTTTACGGTGTACGGACAGAATGATTTGTCAACCGGCTTTAATATCTGGCTTCCCATGGGAGATTTTATCTCCAATCATACCCATTTTATACAGGCAGATATCTATACAACCCTCATTGCTCCGGGTTCCTCCCCAATTCCGATTACAGTTACAGCATATAATCCAATCAGTGGTACACTCTATGTGAATGCCAGCAGAGGCTATACCAGATCCAATGTAGTCAAGCCGGAGCTGGCTGCACCCGGTGTGAATTATATCGCCCCCGATCAATGGGGAGGCTTTAAGAACTTTTCGGGCACCGGTGTTGCGGCTGCCCATACGGCAGGGATTGTCGCACTGGCATTAGAGTGGGGAATAATCCGAGGAAATCAACCGAATCTGGATACCATAAGGATTAAGAATTTCTTGATACGAGGTGCTAAAAGAAGCAGCAATCTTTCCTATCCTAACAGAGATTGGGGCTATGGTATCATAGATATTTATAATACGTATCAAGCTTTAAGGATAAATCTATGAATAATTCATTTATTTGCTACTAAAATCAAAATAAATTATTGTATGAAACAAATGTATAAACTTCCCCATTTTACAAACAATAGTATCAGATAGAAAATGTAACAGTTAATTTTGGTTATGGTTTAGGAAAAATCAAATCATGTAAAATGGAGGAAAATCATATATGAAAGCAACAGGTATAGTAAGACGAATAGATGACCTCGGGCGTGTTGTGGTACCAAAAGAAATCCGCCGTACATTAAGAATACGCGAAGGAGATCCTCTGGAGATATTTACGGATAGAGAGGGAGAGATTATTCTGAAGAAATACTCCCCCATCGGCGAGCTGGGACAATTTGCAAAGCAATATGCTGATTCCTTGGCACAGACGACAGGACATATCGTTGCTATCACTGATAAGGATCAATTTATCGCTGTGGCAGGCCCAACTAAGAAGGATTTGATGATGAAGGGAATTAGCCATGAACTGGAAGAGGTAATTAATGAGAGAGAGACGATTGTAGCCGCAAGGGATGATAAAAACTACATCCGTATTATGAACGAGGATGAATCTGAATTTGTCTTTGAGGCAATTACACCGATTATCAGTGAAGGTGATGCAATCGGCTCTGTTATATTCCTCACCAAGGATGCCAAGACTAAATTCGGTGAGCTTGAGATTAAGCTTGCTGCGACTGCAGCAGCGTTTATGGGACGCCAAATGGAACAATAATTATTGAAAATAACAGACGGGGCTGTTGCAAAGGGATGGTATAAAGGAACCTGTGCTTGCAACAGCCCCTATTATAGTTGTTGTTCGAGCTTAACGATTACTGTAAGCTTGCATTAATGGGGTATAGTTACTTTCTGGAAGCGGGAAGTAACGAAGGTTATAAGTTTGATATCACGAATGCCGAAAGCGTGGAATGACGAATGTATTGTATTTTTGTTAGAGTTATTGCTATAATTAGGATACATAAGTATATATAATCATAAATGAGATACATTAAGAGTAGCTTTAAAGCTTTCAGCAGGTGCATTGGCAGTGGCTGGCATAGCCTTAATACATGAGATAAGGAGTGGTAGAATGTCAAATTATAGCTTTGAAGAATTTATGGATATCATCAGACAGCTGAGAGTGGGTTGCCCCTGGGACCGGGAGCAGACTCACGAAAGCCTAAAAAGCTGTCTATTGGAGGAATGCTACGAGACAGTAGAGGCGATTGATAATCAGGATAAGGAAAATCTCTGTGAGGAGCTTGGTGATATTTTGCTGCAGGTTGCCCTTCACAGTG
>JAEYXC010000040.1 GCA_023428655.1 Bacillota bacterium
AGGTGTTGATACAAACGGATTTACCGGAACCCGTTGCACCTGCAATCAGCAAATGCGGCATTTTTGCAATATCTGTGATAACCGTCTGACCACCGATATCCTTACCCACCGCAAAAGCGATATCGGAAGGATGCTCCGAGAATTCCTTGCTCTCAATCATATCACGGAAGGCTACCATGGAATTTTCCTTGTTCGGAACCTCAATGCCCACCGCTGCCTTACCGGGAATCGGTGCTTCAATACGGATGTCCGCTGCAGCCAGGTTCAGCTTAATATCATCGGATAAAGCTGTAATTCTGCTTACCTTTACTCCTTGCTCAGGCTGAAGCTCATATCGAGTTACGGAAGGCCCACAGCTTACATTGGTGATGGTTACATGAACACCAAAGCTTTCGAGCGTATTCTGAAGCTTCATGGCCGTATCCTTAATATCTCTTTCGCCGGAGCCTATTTTCCCAGCTTTCGTTTTCGGGGCTGATAGAAGCTTGAGCGGTGGAAAGATGTATTCCTTTTGCTGAGGAACCTGAGAGATGTCAAGCTCTTCTACATTCGTAGACTCATGACCAGCAGCCTTGTTCCCTTCAACTGTTTTATTCTCATGCTCTACTACAGGCGTAGTATCACCTATAATCTCAGCCTCTTCCACCGGAACATGCTCCGTATGACCGAATTTCATTCGCAATTCTTCTTCATAAGGAGGCAATGTCTCATTTGCTTCCGTATTACTGAATTCAATTTTCTCTTCCTTCGCTTCCGGTACCGTCTCCGGCTCCTCGAAGAGCTTATGGAAATTTAAGAAGGGTAGCTCTCCTTCACTACTCGTCTGCTCCTTCTTGCTCTTGCGATCCTTGAGATTGATTACTGTATCCTTATTCTCTTGTTTTTGTTTCTCCGCTGATAAGGTGCTCTCACCGGGTCCGCCATCCAATACTGCAGCAGCCGGATCCAGTACAAAGGTCTTTGGTGGTCTTCTCCCCTGCTCCTTTGCTTTAATAACCTCCAGCTCCTCCTGTTGAACTTTCCGTAATCTCTGATATTCTTTTCTTTCCTCCAAGGTTCCCTTGCTCTTCTTCGCTATGTAAGTAAGGATTGCCTTTCCGCTGATCACAATAATGGAAATCAGCATGATCGCAATAAGAATGATATAGGTTGCGATTTCTTCGAATAGGCTACAGAAGATCATTACCAATATCCCGCCAATGATTCCTCCGCCCCCATGGGAATTCATAGAATTTTTATAATACTCATAAATCTTTACATCCGGCTGATAGGAATGTGCCACCAGCTCAATAAAGGCGGTAAGTGCCACCAAAAATACAAAAGCACTTAATATCTTTCGCCCCGCTCTCCGATTTCCCATATTCGAGATATGGAAGGCTGTCATAAAGAATATGATAAAAGGTAGTAGATAAGCCAGTCCACCAATCATGCCGAAGAAAAAGCTGCTGACGAGCTCTCCCACCTTACCGCTTAAATCAAAGTTACTTAAAAAGAGTAAAATGGAAACAACCAAAGCAATTACAAGAATGATCTCATCCTGAATTGCGCCGCTTTCCTTTACCCTCATTTGGTTTTCCCTCGTATTGCTCTTCTTACGTGTGTTTGTTGTTTTTCTCTTTTTCTGTGCCGGAGCCATTGATGATAGTTCCCCCTCTATATCGATAAGATTTCTCTCAGAATTTATTATACCTTTAATAAAAATGTTATGCAAGCCAAACTTGGCGGGAAGAAAATCGCAAAAAAAATCCGTAATAGCGCTGTTAAGGCTATCACGGATCCATAAGCTTTTCTGCTTTCAAGTAATCATTAGCTATAGCTTAAGGTTCTTTCCGGGAGAATACTTATCATTCAGATAATCCTTCATATCAGTGGAAATGACCCCTTCCACCACATATTCATCTCCCTCTCTGCGGGTAACCACTCTGCCATGCTGAAGATTAACCTCACGGTATTGGGTCTCCGACTGATTTATCGGCTTCTCCTGTTTAATATCGGTATAGCTGGCAGGACGGGCATATACTCTTTCCAGGGGTCTCACGGTATACAGCATAGGCTACCTCCCTTCGTTGTTCGCATCAATCATTTCATTGATTTTCGCTAACGCTTCCTTAATACCACCAACTGCATCGATAATTCCCTTCTTAACGGTCTCGTCACCTACTAAAATGGAACCAACATCCTTCGCAAGCTGGTGAGTATCTAACATAAGATCACGAAAGCTATTATAATCAATACCGGAATGTGATACCACAAAATTGATGATTCGATCCTGTATTTTCTCAAAGTATTCAAAGGTTTGTGTTACACCGATGACAGTTCCATTCATTCTTACCGGATGGATAATCATGGTAGCTGAGGGTACAATATAACTATATTGGGCCGATACTGCAAGAGGGACACCGATTGAATGAGAGCCTCCCAGGACCAAGGAAACCGTCGGCTTACTTAAGGAGGCAATCATTTCCGCAATCGCTAAGCCTGCCTCAACATCACCACCGACCGTATTAATTAATATCAATAGACCATCTATATCCGTACTATCCTCAATGGCAGCAAGCTGTGGTAGAACATGCTCATATTTCGTTGTTTTATTATGTTGCGGAAGAACCTCGTGTCCTTCGATTTCTCCAATGATGGATAACAGATGTATTTTATGGTCCTTCTTTCCATTTTCCAGTATAGTCTGACCATATTCACTTATTTTCTGATCCTTAAGATCTTCATTCTCCTTAACTACCTTCTCCTTCTCCTGATCCTCCTGTGTTTTCCGACGATTATTACCCTCCGTTTTCTTTGGTGCCTTTTCCTTACTCGCGTCCAAAGCGGCGCCTGAATTATTTATTTCATTTTCCAATAAGTAATCCTTTTGCATGAATTATCCTCTTTTCTTTTCCCATAATCAAAGTTCTCACTGGCGAACAGGCTTATGCGCTATGAAAACATATACCCATCTCAAACCTGCAAAACCTTAGAGTGTGATGATCAATTTCACACGATTCCTTAATTATTATGTGAAAAGAAGAAGATTTTATACGGATAATGAAAAAGCCTAATTCCAATAGGCTTTCATTTCCTTTTCCTCCAATTCAAGGATAAAATTTCGTTTCAACATTAAAAAATATTCCAGTTCCATCATTACCTGATAAAGCATGGCGCGATTTTCAAATTCTTCTCTGGTCCCTGGCAGGGGCTCCTCTCGAAAATGCTCCTTTAGCTGCTCCAGAATGGTTAAGAGCCCTGTCACATTATTTTTCTCGTGGAAGGATGCTGCAATATGCTCTATAAACTCTGCCACAGGTTCAGCCTGCACGGGAAGGACATTGATCTGTTGAATGATTGCTGTGATATCCTTTAGGACGCCAATCTGAAGCTTCCTCATTTCCAGGTAAGAAACCAGATATCTGGTATCACTAAGCAGTCGATTCCCGGTTTCCTCATATGCCCTTTTCAGTAAGCTCTCCACAAACTGATCGATTTTCGTAAAATCAATTTCCTTGCTTTCTTTTCTCAGAATACCCTCCATCGACTTTAGGAGCTTTTTCATTTCCTCTTCCAGAATTCTTTGGTCCATACGTATTCGTTCAAGATTTCTTGGCATAATCAGATTAATTCCAATCCCGATGGCCATACCGATAAGAAGGATGCTAACTTCATTAAGGATTAGGGAAGGCTCCATATGCTGCTCAATCAAAAAATGTGTCATGAGCACCGCATTCATTGGTATCCCATCCTTTAAATCAAAAAGAAAGCATAGAGCAACAAATATAGCTACAAAAGCTCCGAAGGCCAAAGCGGAATATCCAATTCCTTCAAAGACCAAATAAGATAATAGGGTTGCGAGAACAAAAGCCTCCACACGCTTCACGGCAATTGCTAGTGTCTCTCTTTTTGTGTTCTGTATGGTCAATAGAGTGATGATTCCTGCAGACGGGCTATATAACAGCCCTAACGAATCTGCGATTAGTATTGCAGCCGCTGAGCCAATCCCTGTTTTCATTAGAAATAATAGATTAATTTTCTTGAGCTTCTTGAATTTACTCAACCTGTCACCTCAATTCCTGTGTTTTATGTAATGCTCAGAACAGGCTTGAAATACCTATGTATATAAGCATTCCCCTTCTAGTCCGCACTTAATTTCATGTTCTGAAAAGTTACTTTCATATTATCATTATGATCCAGGGAAGACAATCCGCTAAATGCCAGTTTTCAGGCCATATTCCCCTTCTCCTTTGGAGAAAAGGTATAATTTATTATAATATGACGTTGAGTTGTCATATTTCATCTGTTACAATGGCTCTATATTGATTGAACATAACTTAATAATCGTTTTGGACCCGAAGAAAAGGGTCAATGAGGGAGCCATCATGCAGATAAGCAGACTATTTGAGATTGTATATATACTCATGAATCAAAAGAATACCACTGCCAAGGAGCTAAGTGAACATTTTGAGGTCTCGCAAAGAACAATATATCGTGATATCGAGACTCTATGTCAGGCAGGAATACCGATCTATACCACCAAAGGTAAGGGTGGCGGTATTGCACTTATGGAGAATTTTATTTTGAATAAATCCCTCCTCACTAAGCAGGAGCAAAATGAAATTCTTGCTGCACTGAGTGGTTTTAAGGCAGCGACTAACACCGCCACCGACCAGATAATCAATAAGCTGGGAGCCCTCTTTGGTAACAATAGCTATGATTGGATTGAAGTGGATTTTTCTAACTGGAATTATAATGAATTGGATAAAGACAAGTTTAATCAGATTAAGAATGCGATACTGAACCGCAATGTAATTTCCTTTGAGTATTATAATGCAAGCGGCCAGAACTCACATCGACTTATTGATCCCTATAAGTTGTGGTTTCGCGGACAGGCCTGGTATCTTTTTGGATATTGCAGAAACAAGAAGGCGGGTCGCTATTTTAAGATCTCCAGAATTCGAGATTTAGAGATCACGAAGGAAGCCTTTATTCCAAACCCCTCCATTCTAAAGCCTGAAGAGGAGCCTACAAAGGCTGTGAGTTATCCTATGATTTTCGCAGTACTAAAACTGGATCCATCCATGGGCTACCGGATCTATGATGAATTTCCAGGCGAATGCATTCAGAGGTCTTTGGACGGAAGCTTTATCGTGAGGACAACGCTACAGGACAGCGGTTGGCTTATGGGCTATCTTATGTCCTTTGAAGAGCATCTGGAAATTCTTGAGCCACAGGAGTTAAGGGATAAAATAATTATGAAACATAAAAATGCGTTATCGAAATATGACATATAGATGTCCTATTATTCATGATATTCTATTCTTATCAATAACATCATTATTGCAATAAGAAAGGATGTACCTCCTATGAACAAAATTGATTTTAAGAAGGTCTATTCCCCTCTCTATGCACCAAGGACGACACCTGACATCATTGATGTTCCGCCAATGAAATTTATTATGGTGGACGGTCAAGGTAACCCTAATGCTGCCGGAGGAGAATACCAGAAAGCCATTGAACTACTTTATGCACTCTCCTACACATTAAAAATGAAATGTATTAATTACTCGGACCCGAATTGTTATGACTATGTGGTATTACCCTTGGAGGGGTTGTGGTGGCTGGCGGACAGTACCATTCGTGATTTTACGAAGAAGGAGCTCTATCTGTGGACCGCAATGATACGTCAACCGGACTATATCACCTTGGAGCATTTCGAGCTGGCAAAGCAATTGCTTACCAAACAAAAGCCACAGCTGGATCTTTCAAAAGCGAGA
>JAEYXC010000170.1 GCA_023428655.1 Bacillota bacterium
CATTTTTCCGGCTGCTGGAGAAGAAAATCACTCCGACCGGTCGTCCCGAAACCTTCAAAGGTAGGGTTATGGACGCTCTAATACCGGCCTCCAGAAGAATTTGATTATAAATTTTCATCTCTTTACCTTCTGTATACTCTTCCAGGTCATTGATAATGCGTGCCTCACCTGATTCAATCAAACTCCCAAGACTAGTATCCTTAATACGCCATCTTCGGCCAACAAGATTAGCCGGTAATCCGAGAATTGTCCCATCCGATACTCCGTAAGAGGCTTCCAATTCCATCACTTCCTCATCAATCAGAGCGATACCGATGTAATTATAGGGAACAAAGGAAGAAAAGGTAGTATTGATAAAATTCAGTGTCTCCATAAAGGAGGAATTGTTATTTATATTTTCAATCAGAGAAATAAGGTTATCTATTTTATGGAACATATCGCCGATCTCTCCGACGATGGGTTGCATGGTTTTCTGAGTAAGACGCTTGATTCCCTCAGTATCCGGGGTTAATCCGATGTCCGTGATGCCTTGTATCAACTGCTTATAGGGTAGTAATACATAGGCAATCAGATTATACAAGGAATAGATCAAAACTATAAGCAATATAACAAAGGTAACATATATCCCTTGCTCCATATTTCGAGTCGTGGTTAAAGAATTCTCGAGAATCTGATTCTGAAGGTCTTCACATAGATTTAGCAAGAGCAGATTATTCTCATTGATAAAAATAGTTGCCTCCGCTGTTTTATCGCTAATCTGATTGGTATTGATTAATTCTTCAATGGATGCCTCAAATTCTAGCCAAATAGCATCAATTTGAGCCAGGTAGAGGGAGCTTGGATCAATGGAATCCTTAATATCAACGATTTCATTGTCAATAAGCATATACCCGTTATGAATTGTATTAAGTACATTGGCAAACTTTTGTCGCGAGGTAGTCAGGTTCTCCTTTACCACCTTAATCTTTTGAGCAATGATCTCCTTCGGTTCATAAATTCGACCCATCTCCTGAGACTGCATCAATGCATAAAGCCGGCTTGCATCCTTTGCAATCAGCTGTGTATACATACGTTGTCTGCCAAAAGCATTAATGATCTGCTTATCCGTAGTTTCTTTATCACCTATCTGATCAATCAGATAGATCGACAAGTTCAAGATTGCGAGAACCGTAATGACAACAATAAGTATCATCCGTCTTATTCGCTTAAATAATTGAGTATTATTCCCGGACATTCCTTTATTTCCTCCTAATGTAATTACTGGTTCTATATGTATACATTAGTAAAAAGCTCGATATTTGTCAATTAAAATAAGTAACCTTTATTGCCTTTATATTATTGCCACTACATGTTTTTACGAATATTTTCCTCCCATAATAGTAAAGCTATAAAAAGTATGTGATATGCATTCCATAAAATTGAACGAATTAAGAAAGGTGGCTTTTTTATGCTGGTGAAAAATCGGATTATTAGTGAAACCTGGCCTGATCATACAATCTCATTACTAAAGGAAGGATATCTTTTTATACAGAACCGTACCCACCGGTGTAATTGCAACCCAGTGGTCACCCGTCTGCTCGGAGAAAGGGTCATCTGTATGACCGGAGCTAGGGCCGCTAAGCTATTTTACGATCCCACCTATTTCACGAGAAAAGATGCTGCTCCGAAGCGAATCCAAAAGACTCTCTTTGGCGAGAATGCAATTCAAGGCATGAACGGAAAGGCACATTTTCATAGAAAGCAGTTGTTCCTCTCCCTCATGTCTACTGCGGAGCAGCAAAGGCTCACTATGATAATTAATCGAAAGTTGGAAGCAGCGATTGGCACCTGGAGACGCCTTAATCAGATTGTTCTTTTTGATGAAATGAAAAAAATCCTATGTGAGTCAGCGTGTAAATGGGCCGGTGTTCCTTTACAGCAGACCGAGCTATATGGAAGAGCGGAGGATTTTTATGCAATGGTGGATAGCTTTGGTGCCATAGGTCCACGTCACTTTCGAGGGAGAAGTGCAAGAAAAAGAACTGAAGCCTGGATCGGAAGGATCATTGATGCGGTACGAAGTGGAAAACTAAGAGCCGCACAAGGTACTGCTCTTCATGAAATTGCCTTTTTTAACGAAGAAGATGGGTCCTTAATGGATACCAATATGGCAGCCATTGAGTTAATCAATGTACTTCGTCCTATTATAGCGATATCTACCTACATTACCTTTGCTGCTTTGGCTCTGCATAGGTATCCCGAATGTCGAGATCCATTGCTTCATGGTGATAGCTACTATCTTGAAATGTTCACTCAGGAGGTCCGGCGTTTCTATCCCTTCACCCCCTTTGTGGGCGCTAGGGTACGGAAGGATTTTATCTGGAACGATTGCTACTTTGAAAAGGGCACCTTGGTAATACTGGATATCTATGGTATGAACCATGATGCATCCATATGGGACCAGCCTTATAAATTTATGCCAGAGCGTTTTCACGGACCGGTAAGCGACTTATATCAATTCATTCCACAGGGAGGCGGCTATACCGCAATAACCCACCGTTGCCCGGGAGAAGGCATCACGGTGGAAGTGATGAAGACCGTAGTCGATTTTCTGGTGAGACGAATTCATTATACGGTTCCTAAACAGGTTCTAAGCTACCCACTGAATAAAATACCGACGCTTGTGGAAAGTGGCTTTATTATGACAAATATTAGGTTAAAGTGATCATATCATGCTATATTGCTTTGTTCTAGATAATATCCATAGATATACTTAAATATTGACTGGGAAATATTATGTTTCTAGTTCATTTCCATCTTATTTATAATTAAATGCAGACAATCTTGGCATAATAACGAAATAAGCTCATCCGTTTAATCAAGAAAATGATAAGGAGTGTTAAAATGAATACAACCGAACATGTAACGAATAAAGGCCAGGGGACAACTCGTATCCCAAATCGATTAATCGATGAAAAATCCCCCTACCTGCTCCAACATGCTTATAACCCGGTCAAGTGGTATCCCTGGGGCGATGAAGCCTTCCAAAAAGCAAAGGAAGAAAACAAACCTATCTTCTTAAGCATCGGTTACAGTACCTG
>JAEYXC010000098.1 GCA_023428655.1 Bacillota bacterium
CAATAGCGGAAAAAGCCAGAATAGCAACAGAATGGTAAGAGCAGTATAAATGATGATATCTGTTATTCGTTTCTTCCTTTTCATCTTATAATTCCTGCTCCTTTCTCTTCATGACGGAAATCTGAACTACGGTTATGATAAACACAATCAGGAATAAAACCATAGATTTTGCAGTTGCATAGCCGTATCGGATATTTCCAGAGAAGGCTTCTTCATAGATGTTGATTGCTACAGACTGGGTCGCTCTTCCTGGCCCACCTCCGGTAAGTGAATAGATTACATCAAACACTTGGAACATGGAGTTCAAGGTCCAAAAGATACAGATTGTCAGAGAATGACGGATCATCGGCAGGGTAATCTGTACAAAGCTCTGCCAGGCATTGGCGCCATCCAGTCTCCCTGCTTCAATCAAATGAAGCGGAACTCCCTGCAACGCAGCCATATAGATAATCATCAGATAGCCGATAATTCCCCAGGAGGATACAATAATGATTGCCAGAAAGGCATACCTGGGATTACCAATCCAGCTCTGATCGAGGAAGGTCATACCCCAATTGTCCGCCATATAATAGAGTACCTTGGTGAAAATAAAATTCCACATATATCCACCAATTATCATACTGATCATATTTGGCATGCAGAATAGGGTACGAAATAACCCCTTTGCTTTCCCTCTGCTTTCGATGGCCACCGCCAGACTAAGTGCTATTACGTTAGCCACGACCAGCATTACAAGCACATATTTGGAGGTGAACAGCATCGATCTCCAAAAATATACATCTGAAAATATCTCTACATAATTAGCTAATCCGATAAACTGCTTTGTTTTCGACAATCCATTCCAGGAGGTCAAGGAGTAATAGATCCCGGAAAAGGTTGGGTATAGCTTAAATATAAAATAAACGATGAAGGCGGGAGCAACAAAGAGCAACAGGCTCAGGTTCTCTCTACTTTTTCTTGTCATTCCACTTATCTCCTTTATCACAGGATTATCCACCGGATATTCCTATGATCTATTCCTATATGTTAGTCTCAAGAGTTTAATAAGGTAGTTCTTATGTAGGAAAGGGCGGTTTAATATCCGCCCTTTCCTACATAAGAGGCTTTCCCCAACTTAATCAAGCAATTATTGGGCTGCCTTACTTAATTTATTTGCGTCCTTGAATTTGGAATCTAATATCTTAATCATATCTTCCTTGGTAACCGAACCGACATAGTACTCCTGTAATAGCTTTCCTTGCTCGTCCGTTACCGAAGAGGGTAATACCAAATCCTGATAGGAGCGACCGGCCTCCACATATTCATATGCTTCCTTCACCCAAGAGGAGGTCTCATAATTATGTACTGTTGCTATCGGATTAAAGCCACATGACTGGAACAGTGCAGAGGAGTCATTATCATCCAACACATAGTTTGCAAATTTTAGAGCGATATCCAAATTCTCACTATCCGGATATACCCCAAGAGTAGTTGAGGTGGATAGGTTAATCAAGGTACAGGCTTCGTTGTTATTAACCGGAAGTGCATAAACTCCCATATTCATCTCGGGATTCGTGGTCATAATTGTGTTCGACGCCCAGGTTCCCTGCAGATACATAGCAGCCTTACCATTCGCAAAGTCCGCGCTTCCTGCCTCACTGCCTTCTTCCATTGCTCTCTCGGTTCCATTTTGCATAATAACATCAATTACATCAAAAATATCGCTGATTTCAGAATAAGAACCGTTATCGGCATACATGCGATCCAGCCAGTCGGGAAGATCACCGGATACCTTACCTCCAATTGCAAGTGCCGTCATTAACTGAGGAACCCATTGCTCCTGATAGGCCAGAAGAAAGGGAGTATAGCCCTTCTCCTTTAATACCTGGCAGACATTCTTCAGCTCCTCCAAGGTATTCGGCACCTCAAGCTGGCACTCCTCAAAGATATCTTTGTTGTATAATACACCCCAGGCTGTACTCTCGATGGGAAGTGCCAGTAATTGCCCCTCCACCGATACTGTTTGCTTTACATTATCAAAGATTTTGCCGGCTAATGCTTCACCGGATAGTTCCTTCAAATATCCCGCTTCGTGATAGGTCTTAATATTATTACTGTGGATTGTGTAGAGATCCGGTGCATCATCTCCGGTAAGACGTGCCTGAAGAACACTGTCATATTGATCGGAGCTCGGCATCTCCAGATTAATCTTCACCTTAATATTCTCTTCTGCGAGCAGCTTATCCTCGAACTGCTTGCTGTAGGTTTCCCACTGGTCCATATACTGAGGAAAGCTCATCATAATATTGAGCTCTACCTCCCTAGGCTCCTCTGCTTCTTCCTTTGCTGCTTCCTCCTTGGGAGCATCGGGAGCTTTCGTAACCTTATCCCCCGACACACTACCTTCGCTTTTG
This sequence comes from Bacillota bacterium, assembly GCA_023428655.1. Lineage (GTDB taxonomy): Bacteria > Bacillota > Clostridia > Lachnospirales > Lachnospiraceae > Mobilitalea. Next base: position 2,394 of record JAEYXC010000098.1, read on the forward strand.
CCACAGGCAGCCAGTGACAGGATTAAACAAAGTGTCACCAGAAGAGAAATTATTGTTTTCATCTTTTTCATATCGTACCCTCCTACATAATGTAATTTAAACCGGCATTCACTCTTGCCTTTCCCGCAATACCTTCTCGATTACGGTAATTCAATGATATACCTGTTTCGGTGAAATTACATTTTCATTTGCAGGCATTATTTATTGTCAATTATTAAACCTCTGATTTCACCCGGTGTCTTTCCAAAGTATTTCTTAAAGGATTTATAAAAATGGGCTTGATCCACATAACCCACCAGCTCTCCAACCTCCTTTAACGGTACCTTATAGCAAAGAATCAGTTCCTTTGCTCTTTCCATCCTAAGTTCGGTCAGATATTCCATAAATCCCTTACCGCAGGCTGTCTTAAAGGCTTTACTCAAATACTCCTTGCTTACATAATAGGTGGATGCCGTAAGCTCCAAGGTAATTCCTTCCGTGTAATGCTCCTCCATATATCGCTTAATTTTGCTGATATCCAGGCGATTACGGTTACGATTATATTCTTGTATCCTCCAGAAAGCGATGCAGTATAGGTTCTCAATATAATCCATCATCTCTTTCGGTGAACAGTCCCTGCTAAATACAAAGGAGGCATTATTATTCTTAAGAACCTCTCTGGGAAGCAAGTCCCTACTAAGGATAAACGTCTCCAGTGTATTCATTAAGGTATAGTAAATGCAGACAAGGTTCCCCTTTGTCAGCATTTCCCCTGCGTTATCCGTAACCAACTGAAGGATTTCTTCGCATTTTTGCTTCATAATATTAATATCCGAGGAATTCAGAGCACTTAATAAATTATCCCGCAAGGCATAGAAGCTACCTGCCCAATCCGCATCAAGAAATCCCAGTTCAAAACTCTTATTGTCGCTCCGTTCCTCCCTTTTGCCTTCCAGAAGCTTGACACAGTTGCTTAACTGAAGATTAAGCTCCTCCTGTTTGATTGGCTTAAGCAGATAATCAACTGCTTCCAGCTTAAGCGCACTCCGGATAAACGCATAATCATCATAGCCACTAATAAAGATAACAGGAGTATCATTGCTCTCCTTTCGTAAGCGATCAATTAATTCAATTCCATTCATATGGGGCATCTTAACATCCGTGAGGATAATATCCGGTGCGGTAAGGCGAATAAGCTCCAGTCCATATTCTCCATCCGACGCTTCTCCTGCCACCTCTAAGCCTAAGGTATCCAGATCTGCCAGTGTCTTAATTACTTCCCTGGTCCATGGCTCATCGTCAATAATTACAACCTTATAATTACTCATACCTACCTCCGTTCCTCCTTACTTATTGTACACAGCTAACGCATGTCACTCCTTACCCTTGACAGCCTTTGTTAACACCCGAACTATGGTTCCTTTCCCATAAATACTCTCGATGGAGATTCCATACCTGTCCTCCATAAACTTTAGCTTAATCCGTGAATTGACATTACACAACCCAATATGAGCGCTTGATTTTATGGATTTTTCCGCTTCAAATCTCAGGCTCTCCTGTATCTGAATCAGTCGATCCGGTTCGATTCCGACTCCGTTATCCTCTAATACCAGAAGTAGATCCTCCTCCCCCATCAGACTACCAGTGAGGAAAATACGCCAATCACCGGATTTTCCGGATAAGCCATGCTCTAAGCTATTCTCAATCAAGGGCTGAAGCATCAGCTTAGGGATTTGATAATCAAATAACTCCTCATCCATATTGATTTCAAGCCTGATCCGGTTACCGAAGCGCTCATCCTGAATCATTAAATACGCCTTGAAATATTCCATCTCCTCCTTTAGGCTAACCATTTCATCGGAAAAATTCAAGGAATATCTCATAATATCCCCTAAGGCTGTTGTGATGCGATAGACCTGGGGAACACCTTTTTTTAAGGCCATACCACCGATCGCCTGCAGTGTGTTATACATAAAATGGGGGTTAATCTGAGCTTGCAGGGCACGGATCTGAGCCTCCCTTTTCTCAATCTTACTCTGGTACTCCCTAGCAATCAATCTCTTATTCCGATCAAGCATGACACCAAAGCTGTCATGCAGAATACCGATTTCGTCCTTACGATTATTAGCGATCACATCACTAAAATCATTAATGGTAATCGTACGCATCCTCGCAGAAAGCTCAATGATTGGCTTACTGAACACCCTTGAGAATAGGACGGAGCCCAGGGTGGAAAGGAGTACAGCCACCAGACCGATTACAATACCGGCGAAGAGCGTATTACTCAACGCTTCCAGAATGGCACCGTTGGGTACTGTCATCAGTATCTTCAGCTTACCACCATTCACCTCGCGGAAAAACCAGAAGCTGCCATCCTGATAAAATTCCTGTACCTTCCTGCTGTCTAGCTTCTCGATTGCTTCATTAAGCTTCCCTTGTTCGAAATGAGCACCGTTCCCGTACACCGCTTCAATCAACTCATTTTGATCATTAAAAAGCAGGATGGACTCATCCTTTGTTGTCTTGATATCCTCCAATATTTCTTCAATATCATAGGGACGGAGCTTCATTGTAATCAGCACCATAGGCTTTTTGTCGCTAAAGCTATAGATTTCGTGGGATACTTCAATTTCCCTTTCCTTTCGAAAGAATACAATATTGGTCTGCAGCTCCTTATTCCTTGCTTTCCAAAGCTCCAGCTGATCTCCAATGTCTTCCACTGCAGCACCGGAACGCTTGGCAACCAGTACCTGGTTCTTATTATAATTGAAGATCTCAATGGAATTCAGATTCTTATCCATACTGATGGTTTCATTCATCATGGTAATTAAATTCAGCTTTGTTATGTAATCAAGCTCCTGGGGATCGTTGCACCAGGAGGTGATATCATTCTTAATTTTCTTATTGACTTCAAATTCATAGAAACGATCCAGATATCGGTCCACCTCAGAGTTTAACCGGTCCTGAAGCCAACGGATACTCATACGACGATTATAAATTAATTGCTCACGCATCGTCTGATAGCTTATAAAGCCAACGATGGACGTAACCAGTATTACCAGAGAGACCGAAAAAGCCAGTACGCCAATAAATAATTTTTTACGTATTGATATATCCCTTGTCTTTTTCATCACTTCTCCTCCATTTATCGGTCGTTTTATTTGCATTTTACTATACTTCCATTCATCCTGCACTCATTTTATTAAAATAAAGCAAACGTAAAATAACCGAGAGTTTATTACCACTCTCGGTTAGATTGCTTCTTCAAATCCGTCTCTATCATCGGAGCACCTTCATCGGATCAATCGTAGTTATTTCTGCTCCTTTATTTTCCCGACAGCTTCTAATAGCATGGAGCACCCCCATTGATATGTGTCCCTCGTATCATATCCACGATAATCACATTCAAGGCAGCTAATTACAAACAAATATATATCATACCAAAGAATTCTTCTCTGTTCGGAATAAGACAGCTCTCCTATTCCATAGCCCTTAACAAAAGCCGGATTCGGAAAGCAGGAGCGAAAACCAACCTCCATAAAGATATCTCCCCACAGACATCTCTCAAAATCAATCAATCCGGTAATCTGACCTTCCTTTACAAATACATTACCGGCCCATAAGTCCCAATGAACTAATCTTGGTACCGTCACCTCGTCAAATAGCATTTTATCATTTGTCAATAAAGCAAAAAGCTCCTTCTCTTCGACGGGAAGTGAGATTGATTTCCTGCCTGCATCACGGACTGCATCCTGAAGGATACTGTAAAAGACAGGATACCAGGAATCTCCTTGCCTGTCCTTCTGACCGTAATATCCGAATTTTGGTCCGGTTATCTCATTAATTTTACGATTCAACCCACCGATCTGAGAACTAATCCGGTCACTGTCCTCCTGACTCAGAGCATCCCGCTGTGTTACCAAGCTACCTCCCGGAAGCCTTCGCATAAAAAAGTAATCCGATGAAATGATGGAACGGCTAAAATCAGCCATAACCACCTCCGCCACCGGTATCAAACCCTGACGCCTAATTCTTCGCATTGAGTCCACTTCACTGAACATTATATTAATTTCGTGTGTCATCACTTCCATATCAGCATCGGGAGCAATTTTTAATATCAAATCCTCCCCATCCTCAAAACGAACTAAATAAGCAATATTAAAGAAGCCTTCTGTTAGTTCAACGACATCCCTCAGCTTATGATCTGGTAAGGCAGTATGTATTAACTGATGCAGGGTTTCTTCCTTTAGTTTATTTTTCGTAATACTGTTTGGCATTTCTACTCCATTCTGTGAAATCTTACATTGCCTAAGAAACTCATGTTCCGCGAAAGCAATCCGACAACACATTTTTATGATTGTGGCATATTAAGATGATACTAGATCACTGATACATCATATTAAAGGTAACCTATGATTTCATAAAAATCAATGAAGTATAATGTTAGAATACTGATGAATCCTACTATCTAACATTTCCAAACAAATGCCATGGGTTTGCCTAGCATCATTAAAATACTAAACCACCATACCTTATGCACTAGGGGACCTATCACCGAAGCAGTCCCTTATCATAAGGAATCGATTACCTTTTTATAGGGAGCTATCATGCCCTCATTCAGCTTGTTTCCCATTTTATTCATAAGCTTTGGATTGGTTACCACAATACCGACTAATTTCATCTTCCATAAGGTTCCTATCTTTTTCTGAGGAAAATCATAGATGCCATGTTTTTTATAAAAACGGTGATCCTCCCTCATAAATCCCTGCATGAGATAGATCAGATCACGGAAAATCTTCATACCTCCTACCCCATAAAAATTCTGCGGTTGCACATATTTATTCTCCAGAGCATAGGTGAGTCTTCCTATCATTCCCTTGATTTCCTCCGTATTATATCCTGCTCCACAGAAGAAATTATACCCTACCTCACAGCGGGCCAAAAGGATTGTCTGCAGATTATATTCCTGCTGATAATCGCCGTTGATAATATAACCCATGGGCATCCCCATGGTTACTGTTCGGTGACCGTTGCAAAATTGCCGATCATCATAGCATTTGAAGGATGCACCCATGGAATGATCTTTGATGGTAAATGCATATACAATCGCATCCGCTGTCTGGATCTTCTCCCGCAAGAAGGTGTCAAAGCCATCCTTATAGGTACATTTTCCATCCCCGGCACATCGAAAGCATCCCAGGCACCCCCCGGAGAAAGGATATTCAGCAATATTAATTAATCGGGTTTTATAAGGATATGCCCTCTGAAAGTCTTGAATCATTGATGCGAGCCTCTGATCCTCCGGTTCACAATTAGTAAGAATTACGGTATCAAAGGTCTCCTTCTTCGGAATTTGAGGTAGGGATGGGATATAATTGTCCGCGGTCACGGATCTTAATACGGGTGCGGTTTCATAGATCCCCTTCTCGATACAATAGCGCACGTAATTAAAAAAAGCCAAAGCATCCTTTTGGCCCTCCTCCTTCAATAAATCATCCATATCAGCAGAAAGTCCGCGGATAAAGCGAAGGCCTAGATCATAGCAGTTTTCCTCTATATATTTATGGGCGGTATGATCAAAGAAATGCTTGGAGGTTGTTATCTGTGTTGCGTACTTCCCGGACAAGCATAGGTTTTGCGCCTTTAATAGCTCCAGGAAACGATGAAGCTGGTAGGGTGCAATAAAGGTATATACAGGATATGAGAATATCAATAAATCGGCCCTTTGGATAGCAGCTATTGCCTCGCTCAGTTCCTTCTCATACCGTTTAATTTTCTGTCCGACATTTAGAATCTCATAATCCTCGTCGGGAAAATGTTTTTGCAGGTAAAGTAGTGTCTGCAAGGTTATGCTGTAATTCCCCTTAGGGGATCCATTGATGATACATATTTTCATTTTATCCTCCCTTTTCCATAATAATTTATGGAGATATGAAGTCTTGTTTTAATCTCTCTTCTATCTTATCGCGGGAGTAGGAATTTAGCAAGCTTGTAATTATTCCGTACACTCCATACGATTCCTTAATATTCTCTACACAAAGCCGAAATACTTAGGGTCTATTGCATAAGGTATGGTATAAAGAAAGAACAGCATACATCCTTTTCCGATCATCTTCCCTATGGAAAGAATTTATCTGGTTGGGATGCATGCTGTCCTTTCTTACATGTAATCTTATCTATTTTTCGTAAACACTTCTCTTTAAAACACCAATAAAAGGAAGATTTCTATATTTTTCAGCGTAATCAATTCCATATCCAATGATGAATTCATCCGGAACATCAAAACCCTTATAATCGATATTAATGTCTATTTCCCTTCTTGCGGGTTTGTCCAAAAGGGTACAGATTTTTAAAGATTTTGGATGGCGGCTTAATAGGTTTTGACTTAGATATGCCAAGGTCAGTCCTGTATCGATAATATCCTCTACGATAATTATATTTTTACCTTCAATATTATCCTCTAAGTCTTTTATGATTCGTACTACACCACTTGTTTCTGCAGAATTACCATAGCTTGAGACTACCATATAATCTATATAGGCAGGAAGACTAATCTTTCTTATTAGATCCGACATAAAAACACTTGCACCCTTTAAGATACCAACAAGCATAACCTCCTCACCAGCATAATCCTTTGAAATCTCTTCTCCCAATTCGCGTATTCTATTCGCTAATACATTCTCGTCCAACAAAATTGCTTCTACATCTTTTAACATGATTAACCTCTTTCTGACCTGAAAGGGAATATTCCTTATCCCACAGGTCCTCTCTTTAATATTGTTCCTGTAATTTTTCACGATATACAAATATGCTATTACCATTCTCATTGTTGGTAAAAAGCCATTTACTAAAGGAATGAAATTAATAATCTTTAATTGATAGAATCTTGTAATTCATTTATTCCCTCTTACTCCATTTTCTATTATAACTGTTTCATATAATAATTTCTATAGAAAGATTATGCAGGTTTGTGCCAAGTATTTATTGCCAAATACCATCCGGTTTATCAAATTTCAAAAAAATATGCAAAAAAAGCGGGACAGTTTTACCATCCCGCTTCATGATTATTAATATAATACTTAAGTTAACTAATAAATTGCAACCGGTCCATAGGGCCCGTTAACTACATCAATTTTTGTCTCAAATATATTTGTTAAAATCTCTGGCTTCATTATTTCATCAGCTGTTCCATAGGCAGCAATCTGTCCATCTTTCATAGCACAGATTCTATCCGAATATTTTGCAGCAAAGTTTATATCATGGAGTACCATTAGAATCGTACGTCCAAATTCATCGGCTGCATGTCTTAAATGCTCCAACATCTGAACCGATCTGGCAATATCCAGATTATTAAGTGGCTCATCCAATAGAACATATTCTGTCTCCTGACATAAAACCATGGCAACATAAGCTCTTTGTCTTTGACCACCGGATAATTCATCAAGATACCTATTTTCTAATTCCTTCAGACCTAGAAAATCTATGTATTTAGAGATAATCTTCTCATCCTTTTTTGTAAGTCTTCCCTTCGAATATGGAAAACGTCCAAAACCTGCTAGCTGCCTAACGGTAAGTCTAGTTAAAAAATGATTTTCCTGCCGTAATATGGTTAGGATTTTAGCTAAATCCCCTGATTTTGAACTGGATATATCCATATTTGCCACAGAGATTCTCCCCTCATCCATAGACAACAGTCTGCCGATCATAAGAAGGGTTGTTGATTTACCGGCACCATTAGGGCCTATTAAGGATGTAATGCCCGCCTTTGAAATCTCTATATCCAAGGTTCCTATTTTGACCTCATCACTATATACTTTTTTTACATTCTCAAGTTTTATCATAAAATACCCTTTCTCAATATTACAATTAAAAATGTAATACCACCAAACATTTCGATTATTATTGATACAACACCCTGCGCATTAAAAATATGATTCATAAAAAAATATGAGGCTGTCAATACCAAAAAGCCCATTGCAAGTGCCATTGGAAATATATATCTATGATCATATGTCGGTGCAAACTGGTAACTTAAAGTGGCAACTAGAAATCCAAAAAAGGTAAGAGAACCAACCAAAGCTGTGGAAATTGACATCAAAATAGAGACTAATATTAATATATATATTGTACTAAACTTGTGGTTGACCCCAAGTGACGTACAGACATCCTTACTCAGAGTTAATACATTTAGCTTCTTCGAGTGAGCTATAATTAACCCTGCTGCTAATAGTACAGCAGGAATTGCTACTACAAAATAACTAGCATCAGCATTATTCACAGAGCCGAATAATCTAGCTTGTAACACATCAAATTCAGAGGGTGCAAGAAGTCTTCTCATGAAGCTTGATAAGGATCTAAGTCCAGTCCCCATAATAACACCTACGAGAAGCATTAGCTGTAGATTACCGTATTTACCGGATAATAACCATCCATAGAGTACCAAACACATAGTCACCATTGCAATTACTTGAAATACGAATGACTGTACATTGGTGAGACTTATAAATGCTCTGGCACCAAAGAAAAACATCGTGCTTGTATGTATCGTTGAATAGAGTGCTTCAAAACCTAATAAAGAAGGCGTGATAATCCTGTTATTCGTGGTAGATTGAAAGGCAACCGTTGATAAGCTTTGGCATGCCGCAGCAATCATCATGGCAACAATTGCTACCATTCTCCTTTTTACAACCGGAATAAAGGAAGGTGAAGACACTGGAACGGGATTATTATAAGTAAGAAGACCATAAGTTGCAGCAATGCCTAATAAAACGAAGGCGATTAATAATATCCAATAATAGCCTTCTTCTTTTTTAGAGCGAAATACTCTAGCTGTTCTATCCCCATTATTTGAAAACGATAGTTTGCTCATGGTTTTCTCCTTTTTTTCAGTAGAATTGTAATAAACACGACTGCTCCTACCGTTCCTAATATTAAGGATACCGGTACCTCAAAAGGTGCAATAATCGTTCTTGAAATAATATCACAGATTGTTATAGTCCCCATACCTAATACAAATACCCAAGGAAGATTACTTCTAAGATTATCTCCTCGGTACATTGATACAACATTTGGCACAATTAAACCGAGAAAGGGTAAATTTCCTATTACTGCTGCAACAATACCAATGGCAAGAGAAATAAGACCCGTGCCTATTAAAATAATTCGATTATAATTAACTCCTAAACTAGTCGCAACGTCTTCACCAAGACCTGCTAACGTTAATCGGTCCGCGTAGATAAATATTAAGATTGTAATTATAACAATGAGCCAAAGATACTCATATCTACCTATTTGGACTGATGAAAAGGAACCAACAAACCAGCTCTCGATATTTTGGCTCATATTAAATAACAGTCCAATAAAAGTAGATATCGCGGATATCACTGCCCCTAGCATCATCCCTATGATAGGAACAATTAAGGAAGAACGAAGTTTAATTTTTCTTAAAAAAAGGAAGAATATCATGGTTCCAGCAAAGGAAAAGAGAATCGCTCCTCCCATTCTTAATAATAAGGTTGGCGCCGGAAATAATAAATATACAAAAATCAGTCCAAGTCCTGCCCATTCAATGGTTCCTGTTGTCGTAGCCTCAACCAAACGATTTTGTGTAATTAATTGCATTACCAAACCTGACATTGACATAGCTGCGCCTGTAAGAAGTAATGATACTGTTCTAGGAATCCGGGTAATAAAAATCATTTTAAGTCCGTCTTCTTGCTCAAATATTTCATAAACACCGGTAAACAAGGATACCGTCGCTAATATAGCCACGATTGCCACTGCTATTATAAACTTACTAATTCTTTTATTATGATTACAATGTAAGGGCTGAGTGTCCTCAGCCCTTTTCATTATATGAGTTCTCTCTTTTAACACACTCATATTCTCCTTTATTACTTATTTAAGCTATTCGCAATAATATCAAATATTTCTTTATAGGTTTGGATGGATTCATTGGTGTAAGTATCATTTGGAGCGTATACTATCTTGCTTTCTGTTACAGCCTTTGTATTTTGAAGCGCTGGTGAATTATCAATAACATCCTTAGCAGGAACGGCATCTGTCGTAGAAGATACGGATGCATCTCGATCTAATACAAAGATCCAGTCCGGATTACTTTGTGCAATCGCTTCTACAGAGATATCATCACCTTGGTGATCAGAAGATGAATTATCAACCTCTAACGCGGAAACCCATCCAAGCACATCAGCAACTGGTCCCCAAACACGTCCGGATTTCGGTGCGGAATAACCGATATTTCCACCGGATACGATAACGCTGATCATTTTATCCGTTCCATTGTATGCTGCCTTTGCATCAGCAATTGACTTTTCAAAATCAGCGATTAGTTGTGCTGCTTCCTCATTTTTATCAAATATTTTGCCTAACGAAATTGTAGAATGTTTGAAACCATCCACTAAATTTTGTCCAGGATTTTCAGCTGTCTCCGATACATCAAAATTAAGATCAATAACAACAGCGTTTGGTACTAGAGCTTTAACATCTTCATAGAAGCCGGCGAATCTTTGTCCAATGATAACAAGTTCGGGATCAATGGCAGCAATAATTTCAAGGTTCGGCTCACGGTGATTCCCGATGTCTTGTACCGCTTCATTGGATACATAAGGAGAATCTTCCGACATAACACCCTTTGGAACTGCTGCTAATTCGATCCCCCAAGCAGCCAATGTTTCAAAAGCTCTGCTATCTAAAGCTACTACTTTTTCAGGCTTTACAGGTACTACAACGGTTCCGTGTGCATCTGTGATTTCCACCTCTGTAACTACTTCGGAAGTTTGCTCAACAGTTACTTCTTCTCCAGTCACTTCACCCTCAGTCACTTCACCCTCAGTCACTTCCTCTGAAACCTCACTTGTTTTTTTGGTTGCAGATGAGTTTGCATCTGTGTTTGATTTTGAACAAGCTGCTAGAGATAATACAACTGCTGAAATGATGATACACCATCTTAATAATTTTGCTTTTCTCATAAAGTCGCTCCTTTATTATGTATAGTTTTTGATGTTTCGAATGATATGCCAATTTCAAAATATAAATCTTCAAATTATACAGTCAACCAAGAATATATTGTTGATATTGATTTTCATTCTCATTTTCGCTCCAAGTGATATTATATGAAATTGCAAAAAAAAAGTCAACCTACTTTTAACTTTTTGTCCATAATATGGCATGTTTGGTAAGTTAATTTCTCTGATCTTTACTTAAATGATTAATTGTTTTCAACTTAAATCTCTCAGCAATAAAAAAAGACCTGCATCAAATGTGATCCAGGCCTTTGCTTCTATAAACTGATCCATAAGGATGTATCATCTTTATAGAATTCATTCAGTAATCTAATCATTATTATCAATTGTTCCACTTTTTGTATCTACGGTTATATAATAACACAACTTCGTGTCAGCGGGACGAATTCAGAAACCGCTCCAGCCGCAGCATGGCGTTCTCTCGAATATTCATGTAAAAGAACATAAAATCCCAACTGTGGTAGCTTTCGGGGCCGAATAGTGCCTCTCCCACTCTTGGTATGGCGAAAACCTCCGGATCGACACTTTCGACGATTAACGCACCCCTTTCGACATCCACGCGAGCGTCGGCGATCCCCGCGACGATTTCGCCGTTCACAAAGCTGCCCAAGTTTTCTCCCACACCCGCGGGAGTGCCATCGGTCTTCCAGTTGAGCGGATTGATTGCGACGGAACCTTCGGGAACGACCATATTATATTTACCGGCATTACCCGGGCCCTCGGAGTTCCATGAGATCAGCACACCTGTATCATCCGCTTCTTGTGCGAACTTGACGTGGGAGTTAGCGGCCAGCCAGTCTTTTGTCGGTGCGTTGCCGAGCATATACGCCGCTACCATGTTCTCGTAGTTTCCGGGGTTTTCTTTCATATAATCCTGCAGAATTATGTAAATCATCATCGCGCCTTGGCTATGTCCGGCGAGGATATACGGCCTGCCGTTATTGTAATGCTCAAAATAGTAATCCAACGCGGCAAACACGTCCTCTTTGGGCTCACCGCTTTGCGCTTCGATCATTTCCAGCTGCGTCATACCCGCAAGGGCCCCTGCGTCGATTTGCCGGTAAAACGGCGCGTAAATATCCGCCATGGTTTCAAAGGCGGTCGCTTGCCGGGCAAATGCAACCGCCGCACCTTCCCGCATACTTCCGTTGTCTATTCCGCATATATCGGGATCATCCTCCGATTCAGGCTTATACGTGGTTGGGTAAAAGTAGATGACATCCGCGGCGAACTTGGTCTCTGCCGGCAGGGCAAGCCAGTTGCCCGTATCAGCGTAATTTGTCCCACTCCCAGCAGTTGGTTGTGTGTCTCCTCCACAGGCCCCAAGGCACAGTGCAATAACAAGTGCCGTAATAAGTACCAATCGTTTTTTCATTATTAAACTCCTCTTCTTTGGGTTTGTGCAGGGAATCCCCCCTGAATTTAATCTATCAAATATTTCACCTAAAAACCGTCCAGTACATGAAACACGATTTTTTCAACATGAAACATGATTTTAGATTCAGAAAACCGCCCTCGGAAGTTGTCCGTGAGCGGTTCTTTAGCGGTGTCCCGCTCCTTGTGTAGTAATAGGGGAAACAGCTTTTACTTTTTGTAAGCTTTGACGGTTTGTCATAGGTCTTACTTGTAATAGTTGAGGGAAGAATCTTTGGTTACAATGATGTTTTTTTATATTAATCTACTTGTCAAGCTATCTTCTTATCTGATCCATCTTATAATCCTTGGCATAGATCAGCTCCGATATCGGTACGATCTCATAGCCCTTCTTCTAAAGTTTCAGTAGTTTATACTTTAATACTTTATTAAATAGCTCTTGCTACCATAGCAGCTTCAGCAGTAGCATTTAGTGCTCTTCTAGCTCTTACTGCATCACCAATGGTGTGATAATTTATTTTCTTCTCTTCACAATACTTTGCAATTTCCTCGAAGTTTCTTGATCTTGCACCAATGGCAACTACCACCATATCACATGGTATTTCTTCATTTACACCATCACGTTCGATGATTATTGCATTCTCTTTAATCTCTACACACTTTGAATTCGTAAGCATTTTTACTTCTGCATGGTGTAGATTTTCCATAACACTTATTTTACGAAGATCTCCTAGATCCTTTGCCACTTGGTCTAGCATCTCTACAACAGTAATGGAACTAGCAGTACTTTCTATGTATTCAGCTACTTCAAGTCCCACTAGGCCGCCACCTACAATAACAACATTACCACCAACACTAGCTTTACCCTCAAGTACATCATGGGAGTTGGTCACATGTGCTAGGTCGAAACCTTTTACATTCAATTTCATTGGTGCTGCACCAATGGCAATAATGACTTCATCTGGAACTTCTGTTTCAATTAATTCTGTAGTAATTGGAGTGGATAATCTAATCTCAATGCCTTCTCTTAACGCTTCCTCTCCCATCCATAAGGCTGCTTCTTTCATTTCTTCTTTTCTAGGTGCGGCTCCTGCCAGTGCAAATTGACCGCCTAAGGTATCTGCCATTTCACAAACAATGGGATTATGGCCTCTTCGTTTTAAAGTGATTGCGGCTTCAAGACCAGCTACTCCTGCCCCTGCGATAAGAACCTTCTTCGGACGATCCGTCTTTGTTAATCTATATTCCTTTTCTCTACCAAGTGCCGGATTTCTCAAACATGTAATATATTCTACGTCTTTAGAGACAAATCCATCATAGCAGCCTTGATTACAAGCTACACATTTGATAATTTGATTTTCCCTACCTAACATTGCTTTATTACAGAATTCCGGATCTGCTAATTGTCCTCTTCCAACTACAACCATATCAGCTTTGTTTGTAGCGATAATATCCTCTGCCTGTGATGGAGTATTAATTCTACCAACTGCTACTGTGAACATCCCTGTTTCAGCTTTAATTCTTGCAGCATTTGCTACGTTAAAGCCTCTTTCTAAATCAATGGGCGGCACTTCATATTTAATTGCACCAGAAGAGAAGTTTCCTCTTGATACATCTAATACATCAACACCAGCCTCTTTTGCCAATTTACAGAACTCGATTACTTCTTCTATGGTTAAACCGCCTTCTAAATAATCGTCATGTGCATCGATACGCATAAATAATGGCATATCTTCTGGGATATTGTTACGGATTTCTTTAATACATTCTAAAGAGTATCTAGCTCTATTTTCAAATGTTCCACCATATTCGTCTGTTCTTTTATTGAAGTAAGGACTTAAAAATGTATGTGGTACATAATTATGACCAGCATGGAATTCTAGTGTATCAAAGCCTGCACTTACTGCTCTTTTTGCTGCTGCACCATATGCTTTTATTGTTTCTTTAATTGTCTCAATACTTGCTCCGGGAAGCACATACTCTGTTCCTGCAATTGGTTTATCGCTAGGAATAATGATCATAGCATCTCTATCACTAGCTACCGCTAACCCCCCAAGCCAAAGTTGAACTCCTGCTTTACCACCCTCTGCATGAATAGCATCGGCTAATTTTTTTAAGCCTGGAATGTATTTATCATCTGAAATTGCTAAAAAACTTTTTGGAGCCGCCTGATCAAAGACACTACAGACTTCTGTAAAATTCAGACCACATCCGCCAATCACTCTTTCCACATGATAGTCAATAATTTGATCGGTAACATATTTGTCATCTCCTGCCATTTTTGTACCCATAGCTGGGAAAATCACACGATTCTTTAATTCTAAACCTCTAATTTTAATTGGATTAAATAAATGATTAAATGACATATTAACCTCACCTTTCGATAATTAAATTTTTAACAATGTTATATTTGATATTATACTACAAAAATCTTTTTCAAACAATATGTTTTAAACAAATTGTTTGAATTTTAACAAAAAAAATACTCCCTACCTAAGAATCAGTTCTGTACGAAACTGTCTAAAATAGAGAGCCACCTTACCCTACTGTAACCAACTGTTATAACTAAGATAAAATAATACTATATAGAATTGAGTTTGATCAAATTATTAAAGTATACAGGTTCGATTGATTCCTTTTATAAGGATATTTATGATCTTTGACCTATAGTATAGCTAATATGTTAAGGAGAATTATTAAGGCTAATTTTCTGTAGTTCTTTTTAAACTATTAATGATATAATTAATATATTCTATTCTAGTTGCTTTATTAAAAATTATTTCCTTTCCATTGTGTAAAGCTTCCCCTTTTTCCGCCGGATGTAAAATAGATGACAA